>JAIXYF010000163.1 GCA_027490345.1 Novosphingobium sp. | reverse complement strand
CGGCGGTACTCGAACTTGTCGACCGCCTTCATCAGGCCGATGTTGCCTTCCTGAATGAGATCCAGGAATTGCAGGCCGCGGTTGGTATATTTCTTGGCGATGGAAATCACGAGCCGCAGGTTCGCCTCGACCATTTCCTTCTTGGCAATGCGCGCCTCGCGCTCGCCCTTCTGGACCATGTTCACGATGCGGCGGAACTCGCCCAGCGACATGCCGGTGGCCGCCGCGATATCGGCGATTTCGGCGCGGATGCGCTCAACCGGATCGGCTTCGTTCAGGGCGAAAGCGGCCCACTTCTTGTCACGCCCGGCCAGAGTCTGCAGCCAGCCTTCATCGAGTTCGCGCCCGACGTAGTGATCGAGGAAGTCCTTGCGCGGCACCTTGTGGCGTTCGGCAAGGCGCAGCATCTGGCCGCCGAGCGTGGTGAGGCGGCGGTTGAAGGCATAGAGGTTGTCGACCAGATATTCGATCTTGGTCGCGTGGAACTGCACGCTTTCGACTTGCGCCGTCAGGTCTTCGCGCAGCTGCTGGTATTCGGTTTCCTTGGCGGCGGGGAAATCATTGCCCGCGCCGAGAGCATGGAGCCGCTCGGCCTGAATCCTCTCAAACGCGCGGAACAGGCCCGTGATGTGCGCGAACTTTTCCAGCGCCTCGGGCTTCAGCTGCGCTTCCATCTGCGCGAGGCTGAGGGTGTTGTCCTCCTCCTCTTCCTCGGCCGGACGCTTGGCGCGGCGTTCAGTCAGCTCGTCGTCCTCGTCCTCGGCGACCTCTTCTTCCTCGACGTCCTCTTCCTCCTTGAAGGAGGGACCGGCGGTCGCTTCGCTGATCTCGCCGTCACCGGCTTCCTCGCCGTCTTCGGAAAGGTTTTCCGGCTGCGGTTCCTTCGAAAGCATCGCATCGAGATCGAGAATCTCGCGCAGCTGCATTTCGCCCGCATTCAGCGCTTCGGACCACTGGATGATCGCGTGGAAGGTGATCGGGCTTTCGCACAGGCCCAGAATCATCGTGTCACGCCCGGCTTCAATGCGCTTGGCGATGGCGATTTCGCCCTCACGGCTGAGCAGTTCGACCGCGCCCATCTCGCGCAAATACATGCGCACCGGATCATCGGTGCGTTCGATGGTTTCCTTGCGCTTGGTCACAAGGTCCGGGCGCTCGTCGACCGGATCGGCCTCGTCAGCTTCGTCCTCGGCGGCCTTGTCCTCGGGATCGACGGCGTCGTCATCGTTCTCGACGATGTTGACGCCCATCTCCGAGATCGCGGCCATAATGTCCTCGATCTGGTCGGCAGACATCTGGTCCTGCGGCAGGGCTTCGTTCAGCTCGTCCACAGTGATGATCCCGCGCCGCTTGGCGCGGGCGATCAGCTTCCGGATGGAAGCATCGTTGAGATCGATCAGCGGAGCGTCGCCGGTGTCAGTCGTGTCGTTGGAAGCCATTGAATCCCGGTACCATCTGTGCGCGCCAAAATTAACCCAATCCGGCGCGGGTGCGGCCCATTTGCCCCAACCGGGCCAGCAGCGCTAGCCTTCGTTGCAGCAAACGTTGCTGTTCGGCAAAGGTTTCGTCGGAAAACTCCGCCTCGTGCCTGCGCGTGGCCTGTGCCAGCGCGGCTTCGACGGCCGGCAATCCGGTCAGCAGTTCCACCGCTTCGGCGAGTTCTTCCGCCGCATCAGCGCCCTTGCCGCCCAGAAAACCGAATCGCATTCCGGCATAATCGTCTGCCGTCGGCGCCCTGAGACCCCGCTTCGTCAATATGGGAAGAACCTCGCTGGTTTCAAGCGGCTGGGGGGCACTTCGGCTGCCGCCGTGGATCATGTCGACCAGGCCGTCGCGCAGCGCTGCAAGGCCTGCGTCGCCCACCTCCAGCCGGGCAAGGGCTTCGGCATGGCGGGCCAGTTCGCGCGGCTGGGCGATGAGGCCCGCCAGCACGGCCGCCAGCAAGGAGCGCCGTTCGCCCACCGCCTGCATCCTTGCGGTGTTTGCGGCTGACAGCGGCGGCGCTGGCGGCTGCCAGGGGCCTTTGCGATTGCCCGGCACGCCGCGCGGCGTGGGCTGGAAGGCCGGCCGCTCGCGCTGCGGATAGGCCAGCTCTCCGAACCGGTCGAGCAATTCGCGGCGGTAAAGCGCCTTGATATCGCCGTCGCCGATGGTGTCGACATGGGCCATCAGGCGGGCCTTGAGCCCGGCTTTGTCCTCGGGCGTGGCCAGCGGGGCGGCGGCGCGTTCGATATCCCACAGCACCTGGGCCATCGGGCGGGCGGCGGCGAGCACATCTTCCATCGCCGCCGTGCCGCGCTGCTTGATCAGGTCATCGGGATCGAGCCCGGCGGGAAGCACCGCGATGCGCAGCGAATGGCCCGGGCGCAGCAGCGGCAGCGCCCGCACGATGGCGCGGGCGGCGGCGCGCTGGCCCGCCGCATCGCCATCGAAGCAGAGTACCGGCGTTTCGGTCATTCGCCAGAGCCGCTCGATCTGGTCTTCCGTCAGTGCGGTGCCCAGCGGGGCAACGGCCTCGCTTATGCCCGCCGCCGCCAGCGCGACCACGTCCATATAACCCTCGACCACCACGACCCGGCCCGATTGGCGGCTGGCGGGCGAGGCGCGGTGCAGGTTGTAGACCGTGCGGCCCTTGTCAAACAGGGGGGTATCGGGGGAATTGAGGTATTTAGGCGCGTCTGTTTTGGTCTTGTCGAGGATGCGCCCGCCAAACGCAATCACTCTGCCGCGTGGATCGCAGATTGGCAGCATCAGGCGGCCGCGAAACCGGTCATAAGGATCGCGGCCTTCGACCACGATGCGCAGGCCCGCCTCGATCAGCATGCCTTCCGGAAACTGCGAGAGCGCTTCTTTGAGCGCGGTGCGGCTGTCAGGCGCATAGCCGAAGCCGAAATCCCGCACCGTGGCTGCGGGAAACCCGCGCGAGGCAAGATAGGCTCGGGCCTGTGCGCCCTGATCCTCGGCGAGGCTTTTCACGAAGAAATCCTGCGCCGCCGCCATCACATCATGCAGCGATTTCTGCTCTTCGGCGCGGCGGGCAGCGCGCGGATCGGGCGCGGGGACTTCCATCCCCGCCTGCGCGGCGAGTTCCTTGACCGCATCAAGGAACGGCAGGCCCTGATGATCGGTCATCCAGCGGATCGCATCGCCATGCGCGCCGCAGCCGAAGCAGTGGTAGAAGCCCTTCTCGTCGTTGATCGTGAAGCTGGGCGACTTTTCGTTATGGAACGGGCAGCAGGCCTTGAATTCGCGCCCCGCCTTCTGCACCCGGACGCTGCGCCCGATCAGCGCCGAAAGCGAGACGCGCGTGCGCAGTTCATCCAGCCATTGGGGGGTGAGGGACATCGGCTCCTCAGCCGGCCAGCGCTGCCTTCACGAGGCCAGAAGCCTTGCCCATATCGAGCTGGCTGCCATGGCGGGCCTTCAGCGCGGCGACGACTTTGCCCATGTCCTTCATCGAGGTCGCGCCCAGTTCGGCCTTGATCGCCTCGATGGCGGCCTTGGTGTCGTCCTCGCTCATCTGGGCGGGGAGGAACTCCTCGATCACGGCGAGTTCGGCCTGCTCGACATCAGCGAGTTCCTGCCTGCCACCCTCCATATAAAGCGTGATCGATTCGCGGCGCTGCTTGGCCATCTTCTGGAGGACATCGACCACCAGCACATCGTCGTCCGGCACGGTGGACGCCGTGCGCAGTTCGATATCCTTGTCCTTCAGCTTGGCAAGGATCAGGCGGACGGCGGCAAGGCGGGCTTTGTCGCCCGATTTCATGGCGCTGATCTGGGCGGCCTTGATGCTATCGCGGATCATGGGATTCGTATTCCTGTGGATGGAGCGCCGCACGGCGCGCGAAAGAGTGTGACTTAGGCGAAAGTTTCTGCCTTCGCTAGGTTGACGGGAAGGGGCGAGGAGCCTAGCGGACGAGCCTTAGCGACATCGCCAGACCTTTGCCAACGGAGCGCCCCCAATCATGGCCGACCCCGCCCTCTTGCACGCGCCCAAACCGGCTGGAGCGACCGGCGTGCTTGTCCTCGCCGATGGATCGGTGGCGTGGGGCCGCGGCTTTGGCGCGGCGGGCAAGGCCGTGGGCGAAGTGTGCTTCAACACCGCGATGACGGGCTATCAGGAAGTGCTGACAGACCCCTCGTATGCCGGGCAGGTCGTCACCTTCACCTTCCCGCATATCGGCAATGTCGGCACGAACCCCGAAGACATGGAAAGCCATGACGTGCCCGGCGCGATTGGCCTCGTGGTACGCGAGGACGTGACCGCGCCTGCCAACTTCCGCAGCATCGAGACGCTGCAGGCGTGGCTCGCGGCGCGGGGCAAGATCGGCCTTTCCGGCATCGACACGCGCGCTTTGACGCGGCGCATCCGGCTGGGCGGCGCACCGAATGCAGTGATCGCGCACGATCCCGATGGCCATTTCGATATTCCGGCGCTGATTGCCGAGGCGAAGGCATGGCCCGGCCTTGAAGGCATGGAGCTGG
>JAIXYF010000112.1 GCA_027490345.1 Novosphingobium sp. | reverse complement strand
ATTCTCGCCATTGAACTGCGGGTTCTCGATGACGATGTTTTCAAGGATCACCGCCTTGCCCGCCACCGCGCCGTCAACCACAAGGAAATCGTCGCAAAGCGGCTGCTTGAACACGAACTGGCAGGGCCCGGTGCCAAACTTCTGCGCGATCTTGTGGCAGTCCCCCAACGCATCGCCAAAGGTGTTCGGCGTGCTGTCGATGATCTTGTTCGAACGGATTTCCAGCCAGTCGCCCACTTGCCAGCCCGGATCGGTCGCCGTCGTGATGACGCAGGCGTTCGTCCAGGCATCGGCTGAAAGCGGAACCCAGCTTGTTGGCGCCGAACCGTTGATTTCGATCATGTTGCCGGGATCGCCATTGGGAAGCAGCACCGCGCCGTTCTGGAAGCGCAAATGAACGTTTGAGCGCGTAATGTTGATCCGGCTGGCAAGGCCATAGTGTGCGGAAGCGTTGCCAGCTGCCGCAGGAATTTCGACCATACCATTTGCCCCAATTGCTGCATTCATGGCCGAAGCCTGATCGGTCAGGCCGGTCCTGTCCAAACCAAGCATCGGCCCGGTTGCAAGGCCCTTTAACGTTGTATTGGCGATTGTTCGCGCAAAGACATCGGTTGGCATGATCTCAGCTCCCTGCGCGAATGTAGATGGTTGAACCTGCACCCTGACGCGCCCTCAGGAAGCAATGGCCGGGAAGTCGAAAACGACCCGCAACAGTAACCGTTGTTACGGGAAGGCCCGTCTTGTCCCAGACTGCACAGTCATTGAAAGTGATTCCGTCGAAACTATCCTGAAAAATGTAGGGATTAGTCGGGGTGCCAATAACTTGAATCTCGACATCGGAGTAAATCCGGGCGCTGAGCGCGGTTGTGGGAACCCAGACAACCGGTGCCAGACTGGGCAGTGCCATCACCTCCGCATAGGTGTCCGCGCCGATATCCATGAGTACCTTTTGCCGATTACCGATCGCTGTGTAAGTTGTGTCAGTCATCGTGTTCTCCTGTCGGGATAGGTTTGATCTTCCAGGATGGGGGCAGCCCTTTCGTAGGGGCGAGCGATTCGCGCTTTGCATGCTGGAACAGAAAACAGCATCGATTGACCATCATGTACCACAGCAGACATTATAAGTCAACAAAAAACACCAAATAGGTTATTAAACGTAAGGTGGCAGGTTGGCGCCTTGAGAAACCCAGGAGAGGAATCGTCTCCGGGAGTTTCGCCGCCAGTCGGCGCTGTGCCTGCGTGGAATATCTGCCCGAGCGCCTGAACCGGCAGGGCCAATCATTTGGCGAATATCCCGGAACTCGTCGTCAAGAGCCGGCGCACGAGCCATGTCCGCAAGAGCACGCCACTGCGCTCCCTCATGCCAAAGCTGGCTTCGAGGGCCATCGCGCAGCGATCAGGAATGCGCTGCGTATCGTGGTGTTGAACGCTTCGATGAAGGCACTTTCTGTCGGCCTGATGACCAGCTCATGCTTCCGGTCCGGCCGCAGAGCTTTAGGTGCGCTGGCCTTCGGACCGGAGGACAATATGCTGCACTATCTCGCTGTCGAGCGCCTGGCCGGCCACGCTTCCTCGCCAAGCCCAACGAATCTCAAGCCGAGAACGCGAACTCACAAGATCCAGCATTGAAGTGGTAGGGCCCGAGGCTGGCAGAATGACTGCAGGGCCACACACACGGTGTCCGAAAGGACTTTGCTGCTCTGGAACAATCGTCAGGCCGCAAGCTCTCTCGAAAACACGAATGGTTCGATGCTATGCTACCGCTGTAGATTACATGGGTTGAAGCACGACATCATCGAGATGGATTGGTGAGGTGCGCGGGGGCAGCCAGAAAATGAGGCGGCGGGCAGCACAGGAGCTGTCGACGGTGAAGACTTTGAGATGGCGGTCCTTGGCACCGCCATCCGCCTCGCCGGGCTGCGCATCCCCAAGATTGAAGCCGCAGCTCAGCGACACCATGATTGCACGTGCCGCATTTGCCGGAGTGTCAGGGGTCCGCCAGGTCAGCCGGTACGTACCCGCCTGTAGCACGACCAGCTGGCTCAGCACCGGCAGTGTCCGCGGAGCAGTGACTTCAATATCAAGGCGGCGATTGCCTGCACTGTCCGTTGTCGGCGCGATGTCGACATCGCCGCGACGGGAAAACTCCCAGTCAAATCCCTGCGTCGTTCCCGTAGTATCGAGCTGATCAAATTCCCCATCGAAGACGAGCGAATTGGAAGCAAGGCAGTTTCCGCGCCAGACAGATTGGGCCTGTGCCAGCATGTTGCTGTCGATGAGCTTTTGCGTGATGATCGAGGAGGCAGAACAAGGCCACACGCCGCGCCCTGTGCGCAACACCACATCGACACGCTGCGCCAGATCCTCGGTTGGCAGATCTTTCACATCGCGGACGTAAACGTCGGTCCAGGTCGGCACAGCCTTGAGCCGCTGCGCCAGTGCGGCGCGGCCTTCGGGCGTGGCGGAGACGATGGCGAGGAACTTGTTGCGGTTTTCGTCGTCCGGGTTTTGGCGCAGGAGCGCATCGAGCCGTTCGGCAGCGATCTTCATGTCCCCCGCCTGCATGGCCTGATCGAGCCAGTAGATCTGGGTTATGGCATCCCGCCAGCCGAGCTGCGCGGTGACTTTGAAAGTATTGTTGGCTGCCTCCAACTGCCCTGCTTGGAGCTGGGACCGCCCCAAAAGCGAGATTGGCGCTGCCGAAATCGGGTCGGACAGGATCGCTCGCCGAGCAAGGCCGATTGCGCTTTTCGGGCCGCTCTGGACGAAGGCAGAAATTGCCCGCGCTCTAGCCGCCCCGGTATCATATGGCCAGCCCATCAGACTGGGGGAGTTCGGAAACTCTTTGCTCTGCCGATCGGTTCCACTGAGCAGCGCAGCGATTGCCAGCGCAATCAATCCCAACACGGCCGGGGCCTAGCGCAGGTAGCTTGTGATGGTGGGGTTCATGCCGTCCTGCATGAGTTCAGTTATCGGACTTTGCGCTATATTGGTAATAGTTGTATCCGTAGTATTCGGAGTAGCGGTTGCCCATGTTGGTTGCGTCGAACTTGGTGAGGACGGCGCCGAGCACGACGGTTCGCAT
>JAIXYF010000358.1 GCA_027490345.1 Novosphingobium sp. | reverse complement strand
GCGCACGATGTCGATCCGGTCAGAAGCGCCGATCGGGGTTGGATAGTTGCCCGGATTGTCGAGGCGGCGAATGCCACGGAAATAGACTTCGCCGGGCGTGCCGCGAATGTCGAGCGCGCCGCCGACGCCAAAGAACGAGTTGGTGAACACACCCGGCGATTGCGAAACAAGATCGTAGATCTCGGTAATGCCGAAACGTTCGATCTGCTCTTTCGAGACGGTCGAGGCAGAGCGCGGGGTTTCCACGAGGTTCTTGTCGAAACCGAAGATCGAGCCGACATCCTTGACCGGCAGTGCGTTGAGCGAGCCGACGACGACGATCTCTTCCTTGGCCGGTTGGTCGGCCGCCGGGGCTTCCTGGGCAAAGGCCGGAGCGGTCAGCGCGGTGCAGCCAAGCAGGGCAATCGCCGTGGCGAGGCTGCGCGCACCAAGCCGCTGCGCACGGGTCTGCTGCGCAGATGTGTTCGGATAGTTCATGTTGGTAACCCCCTGTGGATGCAAAAGGCACTTCGGCCCTGCCTGTGCGGCGACCGAACTGCGCGTGGTTGAACCGCGCCTCTCCTGCAAACCACCGGATGTCTTCCCTGCCGCAATGCCGCACTGCAGCATCCCCTTGGGCCGGGCGCCCCGCTTTTATATGCCACCAAAGTGGCGAAGCGTATTACGGTCTTAAGGCACCTTCCCTGCCCTCGCCAGACGCTCGGCCTCATAAGTTGCAAATTGCTGTTCAAGATCCGCCTGCAGGCGGGCCTTTTCGTTATTCGCCAGATACTTGGCGCACGAAGATGTAGTATAATCAGCACAGGATGACACGGGCATCCGCTTCACCGAATCGGACCAAAGCGACGCGCCGGGCACGAACGAATAGGTCAGCCCCGCCCGGGCGATCTGTTTGAGATCGCCATAAGTCAGCCCTTGTTCGCGCACGGCGCGGACATACTCATTGGTCATGTCGGAGCGCAGCACACCCTGATCGTCGGTCGAAAGCACCACCGGCACGCCATGTGCGCGGTAGAGCGAAAGCGGATGGTCTGCGCCCTTCACGCCCAAGATCACAGCATTGCTGGTGAGGTTGATCTCAACCGCGATCCCCTCCTTCGCCATGCGCGCCATGGTGTCTTCGGCCTTGTTTTCGAAAGCAATCCCGGTGCCATGCCCGATGCGCTTTGCGCCGACGGCAACAGCCTGCGCGATATGGTCCTTCAGGTCCTGCGGCGGCACCTGCCCCAACGCCACCTCGCCGGCATGAAGGGTCAGCTTCACGCGAGGATACTTTGCCGCCAGAACGCGGATCATCGCCATGTGCAGGCCATAATCGCGCCGCGCCAGCCACGCGTCCTCGGGCATCACGATATTGACCCCGACATAGCGCGGATCGGCATCTGCCATCATGAAGCCGAGGATCAGCGAACGGTAGACCTGCCGGGGCGGCAGCGCGCGCAGGGCCTGAAACAGATAGTGCACCGCCACCTTACAACCAGGTTCAGCAGCCGGTGTACCGCACCCCATGGCCTTGGCCGAAGCGGCTTCATCAGCATGAAGCTCGGCGCGGGCCTTGGGCACAAGCGCGGCGAAAGCGTTAGCCTCGCTGGCAAGCACTGCGGCCAGTTCAGCCTCGGCAATCGACGCCTCGCCTGCCGCCCGCACCACCGAAACCAGCGTATTGGTGTTGTGATCCAGTTCCAGATAGCCAAGCGTGTTGTCTGCTGCGATCCGCCGCACCGCCGTCAGCATGTTCGCCGTCTCGCCGCCCATCGGCCCGAACCGTTCGAATGAGCGGAAAAACTGGGTATGGCCCGAAACATCGTTTTGCCCCACCCCGCGCTGGAAACCGCGCGTCGACATCGCATCGATCAGCCGGTCCATGCCGAATTCGTCGGCTGCGGCGAAGCGTTCGATCGTCCGTTCGGCCGGGCATGGCGGCGGCACCACCGTCAACCCTGCAGGATCGACGCAGTACCCCTTCTCCCCGGCCCAGGCGAGGAAATCCTCGGCAAAGATCGCCCCGGCGAGGTGATTGTGAAGATCCCCGCCCTTGGGCATCCCGCGCAGCAGCACGCGCAAGGCGGGCGGGCTGGTGCGGGCCGTTTCGATCAGACGAGCGACGGCAGCTTCGCGCGCGGGATCATCAAGCGCGGCAGACCCGGTTTGCGCAGGCAAGGGCACGGGCGCGAGGACCAGCAGCGCTGCGCTCAACGCGCCTCCTGCTGCTCCCCATTTGCCCCCTGCCATGTGCTCGTGCCTCGATGCGATTGTTGCAATGCAGCGTCGATATGACCTAGACCCGTATCACGCAATTGCAATGAATCGCGCATTGCGTTGCAAAAATGAGGCAGGGTCACTCGTAATGCCAGCATTCTCCCGCTTCCTGCGCTATTTCCTGGCTGTCGGCCGCCTCGGCTCGATCCGCAAGGCGGCGGACGAACTCAACGTTTCCGCTTCCGCGATCGACCGCCAGATCCTCAATGTCGAGTCCGAACTCGGCATGCCGCTGTTCGAGCGCCTGCCCACGGGCCTCCGGCTGACGGCGGCGGGCGAGATCATGATGGCTGCGGGCGGGCGCTGGACCAAGAGCCTGGCTGAAGTGCGCGCACAGATCGAGGACTTGCGCGGGCTCAAGCGCGGCCATGTGGAAATCGCCGTGATCGACGCGCTGGCCAAGGGTGTGATCCCCGCCGCAATCCATGCGCTGCAAAGCCGCTACCCCGGCATCACCATAGAGGTGAAGGTGGCGGCGAACGATCAGGTGCGCCGCATGATCGCGACCGGCGAGGTTGATTTCGGCGTGTTCTTCGGCCCTGAATCCTACCGCGACATCATCGTGCGCGCGTTCGTGGATATCCACCTCGGCTTCATCGCACCGGTCGGGCATCCTTTCGGGCAGCTGGCCGAAGCACGCTTCTCCGCCTGCCAGGGCTCTCCGGTGGTCGTGCCCTCCAGCCCGCTTGCGGTCTATCAGCAGATCGCCGTGCTGGAAGGCACCACGCAGCTGATGCTCGACCGCAAGGCGACCAGCGACAACATCCAGATGATCACCAGCCTCGTGCTGGAGGGGGTTGGCATAGGGATTCTCACTTCGCTCGATGTGGTGACCGAAGTGCGCGCCGGTCAGCTCTCGTTCACCCGCATTTCCGATCCTCTGCTGCGCCCGATGACGTTGGCGCTGTGCACCGCCGCCGCGCGCCCACCCAGCTATGCCGCCGATATCGTGCTGGGAGAAATCCAGAGCGCGTTTGGCCAGCTGGCCTCCCCCGCTGCGGAGGGCACCCCGCAACTCAGGTTGAAAACGCCGTGACCGGGCAATTGCGGTCTGCGCGCCGAACCGGTAACCCCATGCGCCTTGTTGCCCGCTGAACGGATCTGCCATGACCAAGACCGCTGCCCCCGTACTGAACTACATTCCCTACGAAGATTTCCTCGGCAGCGTGCGCAAGCTATCGCGGCTCCTGGCAGGCGATAGCTGGAAGGCGGATTTCATCATCGGCATCGGGCGCGGGGGGCTGGTTCCGGCGGTCTACATCAGCCACGAACTGCAAGTGCCGATGCTCTCGATTGACCATTCGTCGAAGGTGCCTGGCTTCGCCGACGAACTGCTCGGCAAAGTTGCAGACAAGTCCACCACAGGCACGAAGCTGCTGTTCGTCGACGATATCAACGACAGTGGCGGCACCATTGTCTACATCCGCAATCTGCTGGCGGAGAACGGCTGCAACCCGGATAATCTGCGTTTTGCCGTGCTCAAGGACAATTGCCGTTCGAAGGCGCGGGTGGATTACACCGCCGAAGTGATCGACCGCGCCGAGGATAAGCGCTGGTTCGTGTTCCCGTGGGAAGCAGTCATGACTGCCGAGACGCTGGCCGAAGAAGCGCAGGCCGTGCCCGAACGGCTTGGCGGCTAATCCGCCAAGTGCAGGCCGTTCATCACCGCAAAGGTGAGCGCGCCTGCGGCGGCAATCCCGGCAAGGGCCATGATCGGCGACCACTGCACATCCGGCGTCGTCTCGCCTTTGGCCCGGTCACGCCAGCCGGTGATCATCGGCCCGATTAGATCGTTCGCGTTGAGCACCTGATAATAGCTGATCGCAAGAATATGCAGGCCAATCACCGCCAGCGCCGCCTTGAACACGCCTTCATGCCACTGCGATGCCATGCGCCCGGCATCGAAGCTGACCCAATCCGCCAGCGGGCCGGATTCGATCCCGTCGACATCGACCGCAAACAGACCCGCCAGCGTGACCGCGCTGATCACGCCGAGCAGCGCCGCCACGCTCCAGCCACCCAGCGGGTTGTGTCCGTCCGAAGGGGCCTCGGGGTCGTGCGTCCGCACATACGTCAAAATCGCGCCCGGACCTTTGAGGAACTGCGCAAAGCGCGCGGTGCGCCCGCCTGCAAAGCCCCAAAACACGCGGAAGGCAACCAGAGCAAAAATCGCGTAACCGGCCTGCTGGTGCCGATCCATGTCGTGGTTCTCGCCGCTCCACCAGGCAATGGCAAACAGCGTGATCATGCTCCAGTGGAACACCCGCACGAACGGGTCCCACACCTTGACTTTGTCCGGAAGGGTTTCGGGCTGGCTGCTCATGGCGGGCCTATTCGTCGGCACGGAACTGGCGGTGGCAGGCAGCGCACGTGCCGCCAACAACCTTGAACTGGGCCAGAACCGCCGCCGTATTGCCCGAACCGGCAATCCCCACCAGCTTGTCCGCCTCGGCCACCAGCTTGGCGGAGGCAGCATCAAAGGCGCTCTTCTGCGTCCAGATGGCCGGCAGCGCATCGGTCTTCACGCCCGACGACGGCCCGGTGCCCGGCGTGAACAGCACCCACTGCGCCCGCGCTGTGGACGCCAGCGTGCGCGCCGCCGCCAGCAGCTTGGCCTTGTCAGCCCCGCCGCCAAGCTCGTCCTTCAGCGCCTTCATCGCGCCGCCCATCTTCTTGAAACTGGCCTGCCGCGCGGCAATCGTCTCGGCAGGTGTAGCAGCGGCAGCCAAGGCGCCGCCAGCCACCAGCGCAGCACTTGCGGCCATCATCAGCATCGGTCTTGCTCGGGTCATCGGCAGGGATCCTTCTGCAACGAAAAATCAGTG
Source organism: Novosphingobium sp. (assembly GCA_027490345.1). GTDB lineage: Bacteria > Pseudomonadota > Alphaproteobacteria > Sphingomonadales > Sphingomonadaceae > Novosphingobium. The sequence continues at coordinate 682 of JAIXYF010000358.1, read as the reverse complement.
CGAAAGCGCGAGACCGGCTTTCGCGGCGGGATAGACTTCATGAAACGCAGCCTGCACCGTGGCAAGTCCGTCAGCCAGGATCTGCAGCGCCGTCTTGCCTCGGGCATCGGGGATATCGGCCCGCGCGCCCTTGGCGGCCAGCACGCGCAGCATGGCGGGAAGCTCGGGGAAGAACGGCCCGCCCGCCAGCCGGTGCAGCGCGGTGCTCTTCGCCTTGTCGGCCACATTGGCCGCGCCGTGCCGGTCTCCCGCAAGATCGAGCGCCAGCGCCAGCGCGGCGGCATTGCGCCCCTGAACGGCTGCAAGCACCAGATCGACCCCGGCCCCATCGACAAAATGTTCATTGGCCCCGGCGCGGACCAGTTGCCACATCGCATCGGCCTGCCCGGAGGCGGCTGCCATCATCAGCGCGGTCGTCGGCTGCACCGGTGGGGGCGGCATGCCGAAGTTGGCCTCGGTCACCCACGTGATTTTCGATGGCCCCGAAAGCGCATCGGGATCGGCCCCGCGTTCCAGCAGCGCGGCAACCAGCCCGCTCTGCCCTGCTGCCGCCGCGACGTGAAGCGGCCGCCGGCCTTCGCGGTCGAACTCGGCCAGATCGCCGCCCAGCCTGACCAATTGCTCGGCCGCGTCCCAGTTTTTCCAGTAGAGTGCCATCTGCAGCGCGCTGGCATTTTCCGGC
>JAIXYF010000096.1 GCA_027490345.1 Novosphingobium sp. | reverse complement strand
TCCGCGAGGTGAAGTAGAACTTGTTGCCCAGGTTGCGCGCCCAGAGCGAGGCATTGAACCGGCCGTCGTCGCTGTTCCAATCGAGGTGCCCGCCAAACAGCGCATAGCCTTGCTGGCGCAGGCGCGGGATGTTGATGTTCTCGAAGAACTGGCTCGACTGGTACGACACTTCCGGGTGGAACGAGATCGCCCCGAAGCTGCCTTTCGCCAAGGTCGCATCAAAGCTGGCGTTGAACGTCAGCGATGGTGCGTTGGAGAGGCGGTTGCCGCTCACGTTCCTGCCGCTGACGGTGCCGGTGTTGATCTTGGTGTGAAGCAGGCCCAGCCCCGCATTGAACGTGAGCCGGTCGCTCGCGCGCACGGTCAGTTCGGCTTCGGCGCCGTAGAGCGTCGACTTGGGAATATTGAGCAATTGCTGCGAAGCATCTGCCGGGTTCACGTTGATGAACTGCTGGTTCTTGTAGTTGTAGTAGAACCCGGCCATGTTCAGCGTGATGCGGCGGTCCCAGAACTGGGTTTTCGCGCCGACTTCATAGGCGGTCACTTCTTCCGCTTTCGCTACGCCTAGTTCCACCGGAGCAAAAAAGGCCTGCGCATTGAAGCTGGGCGCGCGGTAGCCGCGGCTCACGCTGGCATAGAGCAGGTCCCCGCTGGCCAGCTTGTAGTCCAAGCCGATCTTGCCCGAAAGGTTGTCCTGGCTGAAGTCGAGGTTGGTGAGCGGGATGAGATTAGCGACGAACACTTCGTCGAAGCCCAATGCATCCGATTTGAAGCCGGTCTGCTCGCCCGTGTCATGCGTAAAGCGCAGGCCGCCGCGCAAGGTGAGCGCATCGGTCACCTTGTACTTGAGATCGGTGTAGAGCGCGTAGCTCTTCTTGATCTGATCGAACTGGTTGCGCACCTTGCATGCCACCGGCAACCCCGCAGCGCAATCGGCGGCGTTGATCACGCCGTTGCTGTCGTTGTCCGTATCGCCGAGCACTTCGAGCGTTGTTTCGTTGAACACCTTTTCGCGGTTGAAATAGGCGCCAAGGATGAAATCGAACGGACCGCCGGTGTCGCTGGTGAGGCGCAGATCCTGCGCAAACTGGCTGGCACGATCGAAATAGGGCACTTCCAGCACGCGCGCGGCGATGCCGTCGGTGTCTTCCTTGAAAAACAGCGTGCCCTTGTCATAGCTGGTGATGCTCGTGACCGTGAGGGTGTCGCTCACGTCGATATTGGCGGTGAAGGCAACCGAAGTGGTTCGCGCCCGGCGCTTGTCCGGCACGTTTGAAGCAATCTCGAACTGCGAGAGACCGGGGCGGTTTACCGCTTCGGGCTGGGCATAGATCCCGTAGTTCTGAGGGTTCTGGAAGCTGTGCGAAGCGCGCAGGGTGAGCTTGACGCCTTCCACCGGCTCGGCCTTCAGCGTGCCGCGCAGCGCCCATTCGCGCGTGCTGGCCAGATCGGGCTGGCCCGGCACGACATTCTTGAACCAGCCATCTGCGCGCGCAAAGGTGCCCGCCACGCGCAGCGCCGCCTTTTCGCCCAGCGGCACGTTGACCGCGCCGGTCACGTCGAAGCGGTTGTAATTGCCGTATCCGGCGGTGAGGTAGCCGTTGACTTCACCCAGCTTGGCATCGCGGCTGATGAGATTGACCGCGCCGCCGGTGGTGTTCTTGCCATACAGCGTGCCCTGCGGCCCGCGCAGCACTTCGACGCGTTCCAGATCATACATCGAGACGCCGAGAAACGCGAAGTTGCCCTTGTAGACTTCGTCGTAATAGGTCGCCACCGGGCTCGACTGGTTGAGGCTGAAGTCTGACATCGAGACGCCGCGCAGCGCGAAAATCGGGGTGTTGTCGCCCACGGTCGAACTGATCTGGAGGTTCGCCACCTTGGTGACGAGGCTGTCGACATTGGTGATGCGCGATTTGGTCAGCGCATCACCGCCAATGGCCGAGATCGAGATCGGCACGGATTGGAGGTTTTCGGACCGCTTGGCCGCTGTCACCACGATTTCGCCGGCGAACTCGCCTTCGGTCTCGGCCTGCGAAGCCTGCTGCGCAAAAGCCGGCTGGGCTGCCAGAAGGGCGGCCAGCGCGGCGCTGGAAAGATAGACGGTCCTCATGGTTATCCCTCGCTTCTTATCAAATGGGGCTGCTTATCCCGATTAATTGCTGCCCGTCTTGGCAAAATCGGCCACCAGACGCGCTCTCATCGCGGCACGTTCCAGGCGGAGTGGATTGCGGCGCAGCCGTCCGATCTCGGCTGCGGTATACGGTTTGAAATCGGCAGGCACGTGCGCGGCATCAAACCGGTAGAGAGTCCAGTTTACCAGATTGGCCAGCCGGTCGTCAGGCAGGTCCACCGTGGCAACGCCCGGCACGCGGCCGATGAAGGCGCGTCCGCCCGGCACGCTCAGAAACCGGGCAACCACGCCGCGCATCGGCGGATTGGAATGATTGTCGCCGCTGGCATCGGGGCGATGGCAGCCCTGGCATTTGAGCTGATAATCGGTGCGGGCCTGCCGGGCATCGCGCACGCCGGGAATGGCGGCCTCGCTTGCCCGAACCGCTGCGCCAGCCGCCAGCACCAGCCCGATCGGCAAGCCGATGGCAAGCGCGGCGGCAAGGCGGCGGCGCTTCATTGGCCGCCTGCAGCAGCATGGAGCTTGCCCACGTCCTGCGCGGAAAGGCTGGTGCCGCTGGCGCGGTGGGTGGCCACTTCGGCTGTGGTGAAGGGCCGTAGGGCAGGCCCCGTTGTCGCAATCACGGTGCCGACATGATTGAGCACGGCAGCGACTGAGGCATCATCGAGCGTGCTTTGCGCAGGCATCACGCCCGCATAGGACTTGCCGCCCACCTTGATCGGACCGCTCACTCCGCGCGTCACTACCAGCGTGAGATAGCGCCGCCCGGCATCGCTGACGGCCTTGGTGCGCACGTTCTCACCCAGCGGGGGAAACACGCCGGGCACGCCCGCGCCGGTCCGCGTGTGGCAAGCCGCGCACCTCGCATAGATCACTGCGCCATCGGGCGCCACATCGGCCGCCGCAGGGGTCTCTGCGCGAACCGGCAGCGCCATGCTCGCCAGCAGCGCCGCAGCGCCGCTGGCCATGGTGAGCAGGGCGGCAGCGCGCATCACTTGCTCTCCGGCAGGGCGACGCCGATCACCGCCGCGACCGAGCAGTTGTAGATCGAGCTTTCAGAGCCGAGGCACCAGTTATAGTCGTTGTTCGCTTGCGGGCGCACTTGCGGACGGTCGCCCTCGTTGCGATTGCACAGGCATTGCCCGCACGAAGAAACGCCGCAGCAATCGTTGTAGCTGATCACATAAGCGCGGCCATCGGCGGGATTGGTGCATGTGCCGATCCACGTGATCGGCGACATTTCCGTGCCCGGCGGGCAGGAGTTGACCGTGCCGCCGCAGCACGTGCACAAAAACCCGTCAATTGCGCAATAGCGCCAGTAATCGCAGCTGCCCTGATCGCCCGGATCCTGTTCGAGGCCCGAGACGATGGGGGGCCGCGCCGATCCGCCGCCGTGCGCACCATGGGCACCGGGCGCGCCTTCGGGCGGCGGGGTGGCCGCGCGCGCCACCGGCAGCAACGGGATGGAGGCCGCGCCGGTCATCCCCGCACCCAGAAACGCGAGCAGCGATCGGCGCGACGTGCCCCGGGCAATCCCGCGCGCAAGGTTTTCGGTAAGCTTGTCAAAACGCGCCATGGGTCAGGCCTCCTGATGGGTCGCTTGGCGGCGGGAAAGAAATTCCTGGATCGAGGCTACGCCGCGTTCCTTGGCCTCGAACAGGCTTTCGAGATGTTCGCGGCTGTTGATCAGGCCCAGGGACGCCACGCGGCCTTCCTCATCCAGCAGCACGCCATAGGGCAGCTTTGAGACGCCGAAAGCGCGGCCAAGCGCTTCGGACAGGACGACCGGCAGCGTATCAAGCCCGTGATCGCGCACCATGCCCAGATAGCCCGGCTTGCCGCCATCGCCCGCAATCACGATGTCCAGCCAGCCGGCTTCGGCGCGCGCTGCGCTGCGCACGATGGGCAGCAGCGATTTGCACATCGGACAATCGGGCGAGGCGAAGAACAGCAGCTGGCTGCGGCTCTGGCGCTGGCCGCCGATGGCAACCGGCATCCCGTTCATGTCTGCCAGCGTCATCGGCGTGGCTTTTTCGCCCAGCGTGACCTTCTGGTGGAGCGTGAGCGCACCGGCTGGCGCAATGCGCTCGTGCAGCACGCCCACCTGCCGCGCCAGCGCGGCAATCAGCAGGGCCTGGATGATTACCGCCGCCCACAGGAGGATCTGGCTTGTCAGCATCATGCATGTCTCCAGTGGGCAGCGGGGATCGCGAGCAGTTCGCTCGCCCCGAGGTAGAGCGCCAGCAGTCCGGCCGCGGCAAACGGCGCTTCGAGCGTGAAGGTGGCATCAGGCAGCAGGGCCACGATCCCGGCCAGCAGCGCAAGGGCGCCCGCGCGCAGGATCTGGCCCGGGCCAACGGGCTTGGCACGGGCGGCCAGATCGCAGCCGCAATCCAGCGTTTCGCCCCGGCGGCGCGCCAGCGCGAGGGCATAGCTGCCCCACACCAGCACCGCGATGGCCCCGCCGGCTGCGCGCAGGGGCGCCGCCAGCAGGCAGGCCGCCGCCACCAGTTCCAACGATCCCGCCAGCACCAGCAGCAACTGGCCCGCCGCCGCACCGACCCCGGCCAGCCGCGCTGCCGCCTGCGCCAGACGCTCACGCGACAGCGCCTTGTGCAGCGCCGAAGCGGCCAGCAGCGCGGCGCAAAACAAGACCAGCGCGGCCATCACGGCACTTGGATCACGATGGGGTTGGCCGCGACAGTGGTGCCGAGCGAGCGCACGAACGCGCCGGTTGCCGCGTCATAGATGTCGATCGCGCCGCTGGCCTGCGCGGCCACCAGATGCGGCGTCGTTTCCTTGGTCACGGCGATGGCGACCGTCTGGCCCTTCAGCGCAATGCGCAAGGTGCGCGCCTTCTTGGCCGGATCGACCACCCACACTTCAGAGCCGCCGTCCTTGTGGCTGCCTTCCTTGCCATAAGGGCTCATCAGCACATAGAGCTTGCCCGCCCCGTCGGCGTTGATGACCTGCCAGCCGCCGGGGCGCCATTCGGGTGTGCCGCCATCGGCGGTGCCCACGCTGAACGATCCGGGGATGGGCTTGGCCACTGTGCCCGAAAGATCGAAGCCTTGGATCATGCCATGGAAGCTGACGAACCACGCCGTGGTGCCGACCATTGCGGGCGTGCCGAACAGCGCCTGATTGTCGATATCCTGCACTTTGAGGACCGACTTGGAAGACGCCGCTGCGCCGCTGGCATCCAGCGTCACGCTGAACAGCGATCCATCGGCGCACAGGCTGGTGAAGCCGCGTTCCCCGGTGGGATAGATCTGCGCGCAGCCCGGCAGATCGATTTCGCCCAGCACCTTGCGCGCGGCCAGATCCACC
>JAIXYF010000104.1 GCA_027490345.1 Novosphingobium sp. | reverse complement strand
TCGTCGGCGGCGGCGCAGTCGGCATCCTGCTCACCGGGATGGGCACCGATGGCGCGGAGGGGCTGTTGGCCCTTGCCCGGGCCGGTGCACGCACCATCGCGCAGGACGAGGCGACCTGCACCGTGTTCGGCATGCCGCGTGCGGCCATTGCGCTCGGCGCGGCCGGGGTCGTCGCACCGATCGGCAATATCGCCCGCCACGCCTTCAGCAAGGCGGCCTGAAGCCATGTTCGAACGTCCCATTCCCGGTGCGCTGGAACGCCCCATCGAACGCGTCACGGTGATGCAGGGCCAGGCCCTCGTCAGCAGCGAGCCGCATATCGAATTCTCGACCGTGCTCGGCAGCTGCGTCGCCTCGTGCCTCTATGATCCCGAAGCGCGGGTTGGCGGGATGAACCACTTCCTGCTGTCCGAACCGCCCGCCGCGCTGGCCGCGACAACGGCGGTGGACGAGCACTACGGCGTCTATCTGATGGAGCTGCTGGTCAACCAGATGCTTGGCTACGGCGCGCGCAAATCGCGGCTCAAGGCGCATCTTTATGGCGGGGCCAACGTCAATCGCAACATGATGCGCATCGGCACCGCCAATGCCGAGTTTGCGCAGGTCTTCCTGCGCCGCGAAGGCATCGTGGTGCTGCGCGAAGACCTTGGCGGGACCAACGCCCGCCGTGTCGATTTCCGCCCGGCCTCAGGCCAGATCCGCTTCCGCACGGTCGAGGATCGCCTTGCCCCGCCGGTCAACCCCACCGCCCGTCCGGACCGCGCGTCCGGCGATGTCGAACTCTTCTGATCCCAACAAGCGAGCCTCAGCATGACCCAGACCACCCGAATCCTGACCGTAGACGACAGCCCGAGCATGCGGGCGCTTCTCAACCACGCGCTCTCGACGCAAGGCTTCGAAGTGGCCCAGGCCGAAGACGGCCTCGCCGCGCTCGATTGGCTGGCGCTCAACGAGGTTGATGTCGTCATCACCGATATCAACATGCCGCGGCTCGATGGCTTCGGGCTGATCGAGCGCCTGCGCGAAGGCACCCGCCATCGCGACCGGCCGATCCTAGTGCTTACCACCGAAAGCTCGGACGAGAAGAAAGCCCGCGCGCGAGAAGCTGGCGCCACTGGCTGGATCGTCAAGCCCTTCGATGCCGCCAAACTCGTCGCCGCCGTGCGCCGCGTTGCCCACTGATCCGCTTGTCCAAGGAACGCTCACGATGATCCGCGAACTCATCACCTTCGAGGTCGAAGGCCAGGTCTTCGGGCTCGATATCATGTCGATCCGCGAAATCCGCGCCTGGACGCCGACCACGCGCCTGCCACGCGTGCCGCACTATGTCGCGGGCGTCGTCAACTTGCGCGGCACGGTGCTGCCGGTGGTCGATCTGGCTGCCCGCCTTGGCTGGCGCGCCACCGAACCCACGCCGCGCCACGCGATCATCGTCACGCAGCTGGGTGCACAGGTTGGCGGCTGGATCGTCGATTCGGTCAGCGATATCGTCACCGTGCCCGATCAGACGCTGCAGGCCCCGCCGCCGGGCGTGGGCAACGACAGCGTGGTCCCCTTCCTTGAAGGGCTCGCCGCGATCGAAGACAAGATGGTGATGGTGCTCAATCTCTTCGCGCTGAGTGACGGAGCAAGCCTCGCTGCCGCGGCCTGATCCGGCGCCGCTCCTTCTATCCTGCCACGTCATCAAGGAAATCGCTGCAATGGCCCCCCCCATGGCCCCCGCCAACACGGCCTCGCACCGCCAGATCGCGCTGGTGCTCGAGGAACTGGCGCAGGACGTCGAAGCGCTCGGCGCGTCGCTCTGCGGCGATATGGACGTGGCCCTGCGGCACATGGACAGCCTGCAGGCGATCGACCTGATCGCCCAGAAACAGCGCAGCTTGGCCAAGCTGCTCCATGCCGATTGCCTCGAAACCGAAGTCGAGCGCATCGGCCTCGATATCCTGCGCGAGCGGATGCGCTTGCTGCGCTGAGCCGGAAAGCCCAGATGAGATAGGGACTGTCCCTATCTCATCTGCCGTCCCGAAGCGGGAACAGCGTGGAACGTCGCAATTGCCATTTTGTGCCCAATCCCCGAAACATGGCGGATAAAGGCACAACACGAGCAAGGCAGGCTTCGTCCGGCATGGCAGTCATCGCGGTCTACAGCGTCAAGGGCGGGGTCGGGAAAACCACGCTCGCAGTCGACATGGCGTGGCGCTCGGCCACGCTGTCGGGCCATCCCACGCTGCTGTGGGATCTTGATCCGCAAGGCGGGGCAGGCTGGCTGCTGGGGCTTGAGGACCGCGTGGGCAGCCGCGCCGCCAGCGCCTTTCAAAAGGATGGCAAGCCAGCGCAACTGATCACACCGAGCCGCTATCCCGGCCTTGATGTGCTGCAGGCCGATGAAAGCATGCGCAGCCTGCCGCTCACGCTGGCGCGGATCGGCAAACGCAAGCGGCTGGCCCGCACCGCTGCCTTTCTGGCAGCCGAATATCCGCGCATCGTGATCGATTGCCCGCCCGTGCTCAATGAAATCAGCGAACAGGTGTTTGCCGCCGCCGATCTCCTGATCGTGCCCTTGCCGCCATCACCGCTTTCGGCCCGCGCGTTGCCGATGATCCGCGAGGAGATTCTGGCCAACCATCCGCGTCACCCGCCGATCCTGCCGGTGCTTTCGATGTATGATGCGCGCCGCCGCCTCCACCGGGATGTGCACACCGGTTTTGCAGCGGGCTGGCCGGTCATTCCCATGAACAGCGCGATTGAGCAGATCGCCGCGCGCCGTGCGCCGCTGGGCACATTTGCGGCTGCCACCGATGCCAATGCCCGCCTGCAGCGCCTGTGGGATGGCATCGAGGCCAAGCTGGCGATGCAGGCCGCAACGGCAGATTGAGGCGGCAGATTAAGGCGGCTCAGTTCATGAAGGCTTCCAGCGCCTCTCCGGCCGCGATCCACGCCGCTTCCGCCGCCGCCAGCTGATCAGCCGCTTCACGCCGTTTGCGGCCCAGATCCGCCATGCTCAGCCCAGCCAGATCGGCGGCAGCCTTGCCCGATCCGGCCAGCGCCGCATCGATGGCCGCCAGCCGCGCCTCGGCTTTGCCCACCGCGCTTTCGGTCTCGCTCACCGCCTTTTGCAGCGCCTTCATCTCCTCGCGGCTTTTGGCGTTGCCTTTGGGCCCACCCTTGGACTTTTCGCCGCCCGCACCTTTGGCCCCATCCCCCTTCGGCTGGTTCCGCCCCAGCACGAAATCGATGTAGTCCTCCATGCTCCCGGCATAATCCTGCGCAGTGCCGCCATCGACCAGCACCAGCCGGTCCGCTGTCAACTCCACCATGTGCCGATCGTGGCTGATCAGGATCACCGCGCCCGCATAGTCATTCAGCGCCTGCACCAGCGCCTCGCGCGCATCCACGTCAAGGTGGTTGGTCGGCTCGTCGAGGATCAGGAGATGCGGCGCATCACGCGTGACCAGCGCCAGCGCGAGCCGCGCTCGCTCCCCGCCCGAAAGCGTGGCGGTCCTTGCTTCGGCGCGCGGCCCGGAAAAGCCGAACCGCCCCAGCTGCGCGCGCACCGCCGCTGGGGCCTTGCCCGGCATGGCGCGGACCATCAGCTCCAGCGGGGTTGAATCCCCGGGCAGTTCCTCCACCTGATATTGGGTGAAATAGCCGATTTTCAGCTTGCCCGAAGCGGTCATCCCGCCTTCGCTGGCGGCCAATTGTCCGGCCAGCAGCCGCGCAAGCGTGGTCTTGCCGTTGCCATTGCGCCCCAGCATCGCGATGCGGTCGTCCGGGTCGATCCGCAAGTTCAGCCGCCGCAGAATCGGCTTTTCCGCGCTATAGCCCGTCGCGGCCAGATCGAGCGTGATCAGCGGCGGGCGCAGCTCATCCGGATCGGGAAAGCCGAAGCTCAGCGTCGGGTCTTCCAGCATCGCAGTGACGGGCTGCATCTTCGCCAGCATCTTGGCGCGCGATTGCGCCTGTTTGGCGGTGGAGGCGCGGGCGGAATTGCGCGCCACATAATCCGCCAGCTTCTTGCGCTGCGCATCCTGCGCGGCCCTAGCGGCGGCAATCTGCGCCGCGCGCTCGGCCCGCTGCCGCTCGAACGCATCATAGCCGCCGGCGTAGAGCGCGATCTTGCCGCCTTGCAGGTGGAGGATCGTGTCGACCACGTTGTTGAGCAAATCGCGCTCGTGGCTGATCACCATGATCGTGCCGGCATAGCTTTGCAGGAAGCTTTCCAGCCACAGCGTCGCTTCCAGATCGAGGTGATTCGATGGTTCATCGAGCAGCAGCAGATCGGGCGCGGGAAACAGCAGCGCCGCCAGCGCCACGCGCATCTTCCAGCCGCCCGAAAAACTGTCGAGTGGCATGGCCTGCATCGCCTCGTCAAAGCCCAGCCCGATGAGAATGCGCGCCGCCCGCGCGTCGGCGGTATAGGCATCGATGGCGATCAGGCGGTCGTAAACGGCGGCCAGCCGGTCCGGATCTTCGCACGTTTCCGCTTCGGCCATCAGCGCGGCGCGTTCGGTATCGGCGGCCAGCACCGTCTCGAACGGGGTTGCCGTCCCGGCGGGTGCGGTCTGCGCGATATAGCCCAGCTTGGTGCGCTTGGGCATTTCCACGGCGCCGTCATCCGGCTCAAGCTCGCCGATGATCGCCTTCATCAACGTAGACTTGCCCGCGCCATTGCGGCCGATCAGCCCCACCTTGGAGCCCGGCTGGATCGTTGCGGTGGCGCGGTCGAGAATGGTTCGCCCGCCCAGCCGCACGGTGAGGCCCTGGATTGTAAGCATGGCGCGCCCCTAGCAGGAGGACGGACGAAGCGAAACCCGCGAACAATCCTCCGAAAAAACAGTCCCTGAGCGCCCGCCCGCACTGGACTTCGCGCTGCCCCATCGTCCATGAGACAGCCGCATGTGGCAGATCTATCAATTCCCGTTGTGCCCGTTCAGCCGTAAGGTGCGCCTGCTCTTGGCCGAAAAGGGCGTGGCTTACGAGCTGATCCGCGAAAATCCTTGGCAACACCGGGAAGATTTCCAGAACCTCAACCACGCCGGACGCACGCCGGTGCTGCACAATCCCGAACGGCAGATCACGCTGGCCGACAGCCGCGCCATCTGCGAATATTTCGAAGAAACGGTGGACCGCGCGCCGATGATCAACGGCACGGCGGTGGGCCGGGCGGAAATCCGCCGCCTCGTGGCCATGTTCGATGAGAATTTTTTCGCCGCCGTCACCCAGCCCTTGCTGGAAGAGCGCATGATGAAGCGCCTCGTCTACCGTCAGTCACCCGATTCGCGCGTGCTGCGTGAAGCCATGCGGCTGGCCAACGATCACTTGTATTATATCGATTACCTGATCGACAACCGCCCCTGGCTGGCGGGATCGACGATGAGCCTGGCCGATCTGGCCGCGGCTGCGCAAATCTCGGTCGCGGATTATCTCGGCGGGATCGACTGGTCACTGCACGAACAGGCGAGCAGCTGGTATTCGGTGTTCAAGAGCCGGCCCAGCTTCCGCCCGCTGCTGACCGAGCGCATGGACGTGATCCAGCCCCCGGCGCACTACGCCGACGTGAACGCTTAGGCCTGCGCCAACGCTTGGGCGTGCGCCAGATCAGGCAGCGCGGCTGTCTGCGCGGGTCATGCGCAGCCATTCGCGGGCGCGCCGCTGGGCTTCGGCGATTTCGCGCGCGGTCATGTCGTCCGAAACTTCGGCGCGGCACGTGGCGGCTTCTTCATGCCCGCCTACAGCGGCAAGGTTGAACCACTTGTGCGCCTCGATCAGATCGCATGGCGCGCCGTGGCTGCCGGTGGAAAACGCTACGCCCAGATCGAACAGCGCGTCCATGTCTCCTGTCGCCGCTGCCGCAAGGCAAGTGGCCACCAGCGTATCGGTCGCAGCGCTGTCGGCGCCGTCTGCAAAAGCTTCGGCATCCGAAACCAGCTTGATCCAAGTCTGCGTCATCACTTTCCCCCTGTCACTCCCGAAGCCGCATTCAGGCCGCCCCGCACACCGACAAAGTCACCAAACTTGGTCAACAACTGGTTAACGCGGCAAAAAACGGCTGAGAAATCCGGAGCGGATACAACTTTGCGGCTTGCCCCTAGGAAAACCTTGTGCGGATTCCGGCACTTGCCTATAGGCGCGCCAATCCGGAAGGCGCGGCGGCGAACAGGCCGGCCGCGTCCACCCCGGAGGGCAAAAGCAGCTGCTTGGAGGGCCGGATGGCCGGGGTTTTGGGTGACGAAATCGATGTGCTGGCCAAAGCCCGCCGGGCAATGCCAAGTGATTACCTCCCGTCCGATGACGAACCCTATATGAACGAGGCGCAGCAGGACTATTTCCGCCGCCTGCTGCTGCAATGGAAGAAATCGATCCTCTCCGCCTCGGCCGGCACGCTTTCGGCGCTGCAGGATGGCCCGATCCGCGAACCCGATCTGAATGACCGCGCCTCAAGCGAAACCGAATGGGGCATCGAGCTGCGCACGCGCGACCGGCAGCGCAAGCTGATCGCCAAGATCGATGCTGCCATGCGCCGGATCGATGAAGGCGAATATGGCTTTTGCGAGGTTTCGGGTGAACCCATCGGCCTTGGCCGCCTGATCGCCCGCCCGATCGCTACGATGACTGTCGAGGCGCAGGAAGCCCACGAACGCCGCGAGAAGATCTCGCGCGATATGTAGGCCCAGTATCTGGCCCCGGCCCCGCGCAAGCAATAGCGCCGGGGTTGTCCCGCTCCGGTACAGCGCCTGCAAAAGCCGATAGCCGCGCCTCGAAATTAAGGTTTCGTTAGCCAGCCTCGCCTAGCAAAACAGGCAGGAAGCCAAGAGGGCTTTCTTGATGGTGTCCCGGTCGGCTGATCCGTCCGGTTCGCAAAGGCTATTTTTGGCAGATGAGACGGAATCCGGGCGTGACTGAACTCGATCATCGGCAAGTTGGGCGTGACAGCCTGTTCCTCATGGCAGACGTGCGTCTGCTCGGAGCGGGCGATGAACACCGCGTCAAGGTTCGCAACTTGTCGGGCGGCGGCATGATGGCCGAAGGTCATGTGAAAGTGACTCGCGGGGCTCGGCTCGAAATCAACTTGCGCAATATCGGCTGGGTCGAGGGCGTGGTCGCGTGGATTCATGAAAACCGCTTCGGCATCGCATTCATGGAAGAAATCGACCCCAAGGTCGCGCGCGAACCGATTGCCCCCAAACCAGGCAGCGGCACGCCGCGTTTCGTCAAGCCGGTCATCGCCGCGGTTGATCCCACGCGCCTGCGCAAGATCTGATCGCCAGAACTGATCCCCCGGCTCCGCGCAAAAAATCTGACGATTCAGACACGCAGCGCGCCATGCAGCGCTGACCGGCGCGCCGCTGCATGCTAGCACCTGATCCTGATGGTGCGCGCCTCCCGCCTTTCCGTGGCCGCTGCTCTGGCTCTTGCCGGGCTCGCCGTGCTGATCCTCGGCACTTCGGGCTGCGGCCGGCGTAGCGGCGGCCCCTTGCCGGTCGCGCTCATCGGCGATGCCAGCGCGCTGGATTCGGGCAGTGTGCGCCTTTCCCCTGCGGCTCGCACCTTGCGCGGCGCCACGGTCGAAGGGCTCGTAGCCTTCGATGCCCGAGGCCACATCGTCCCGGCCCTGGCTGATCGCTGGATCATCACCGATGATGGCCAGAGCTATATCTTCCGCCTGCGCGATGGCACCTGGCCGGGCGGCGCGCGGATAACCGCCGAAACCGCAGCCGCTGCGCTGCGCACTGCGCTGGGCCGGCTGAGCGGCACTGCGCTGGGCCTTGATCTCGCCGCGATCCAGCAGGTGCGGGTCATGGCAAACCGTGTGATCGAGATCGATCTTGCAGGGCCAGTGCCCGATCTGCTCACGCTGCTCGCCCAGCCTGAACTGGGCCTGCCTCATGCCCGGCGGGGCGCAGGCCCGATGGCGATTGCCCGGCGCGGCAGCACGGCCGAGCTGTCGCTGATCCCCCCTGAAAAGCGCGGCCTCGTGCCTGCAGAGGGCTTTGCCAGCCACGCGCGCAGCCTGCGGGTGGACTTGCTGCCCGCGGCCGCCGCTGTCAGACGGTTCAACGATGGCCATGCCGATGTGGTGCTGGGCGGGCGAATCGATTCGCTTCCGCTTACCGAACAGACCGGCCTTGCCCGCGGCAACATCCAGCTCGATCCAGTGGTCGGCCTGTTCGGCCTTCTGGTCGAAAGCGATACGGGCTTCCTTGCCGATGCGCCCAATCGCGAAGCGCTGGCGCTGGCGATTGATCGGGATGCCGTCCTCGCGGCATTCAACATCGGCGGATGGCAGGCCACGACGCGGATCGTTTCGGCCGGGATCGCGGGCGATGCCGGCACGGTGGGCGAGCGCTGGATCGGCGTAACGCACGAAGCGCGCCGCGCTCTTGCTGCAGAGCGGGTCGCCAAATATCTTGCCAGCGGCAAGCCTGCGCCCGTGCTGCGCATTGCCGCCATCAGCGGCCCCGGCACCCGCCGCGTGATCGACCGGATAGCCGCCGATTTCAAGGCCATCGGCGTAATCGCGGTGCAAGTGGGGGAAGACAAACCGGCCGAGCTGCGCCTTGTCGATACCACGGCGCGCTATGGCCGGGCCACGTGGTTCCTCAATCAGCTGGCCTGCGCGGCACACAAGCCTGCGTGCAATCCGGCCGCCGACGCCCTGCTGGCCGAGGCGCGGCTCGCCACCGACATGCGCGAGCGCGCGCGCCTGCTGGGTGAAGCCGAAGCCGAGATCACGTCTGCCAATGTCTTCATCCCGATCTCGCGGCCTCTGCGCTGGTCGCTGGTGCGCGCCGGGGTTACGGGATTTGCCCCCAATCCCTGGGGCTGGCATCCGCTGCCCCCGCTGGCCGTCCTACCGAAATAGGAGCAGGCCGGGGCTGCCCCCCGCCCCAGCAGAGCCTTCAGAAATCGATCGCAATCCCGTTGCGTTCCCAATCGCCGAAGCGGGTCGGGTCAAGTCCATCAGGATCATCGCGCTGTTCTGCCGCGCGCGGCTCGGGCGCAGGTGCGGTGGTCCAGTGCTCGGGGCGCTCGAACCGGGCGGGCCGCTGCGTGGCGCGGGAAATTGCCTTTTTCATCCCCATTCCCTGCCGCGCGCGCGCGCAATGCGCAATTGCCAAAGGGGGCACCGCGCGCGATAGGCTGCCCGATGGCCCGCCCTCCTGCACCCTCTGCCCCCCCTGCCCGCTTTGGCGCAGACGACCTTCCCGGTGTCCCCGCCCGCCGCGCCGCGCTGCGCCTGCTTGATGCCGTGCTGCGCCGGGGCGATCCGCTCGATCAGGCCGCCCCGCCCGTGCTGCGTGCGATCGAGCGCGGCGATGACCGCGCGCTGGCGCTGGCCATCGCGCAGGAAGCCTTGCGCTGGCTGCCCGATCTGGACCGGCTGATCGATGGCGCCACGCGCCAGATCCTGCCCGAAGATGCCAAGGCGCGCGCGGTGCTGCGGCTCATGCTGGCGCAGGCGCTGCGGCTGGGCCTGCCGCCGCACGCGGTGATCGCCACAGGCCTGCCGCTGCTCGTGGGCGGCCCGCGCCGCCTTGCGCACGGCGTGTTTTCAGCCGTGCTGCGCACCGAAGGCTTGCCCGCTGCCCCCACGCTTCCTGCCCTTGTGCAGGAACGCTGGGCCAAGGCCTGGCCCACCCGCGTGGACGCCATCGCAGCCGGGCTTGCCGTACCGCCGCCGCTTGATCTGAGCTTGCGCGATGCAGCCCGCACCGCCGAATGGGCCGAGCGCCTCGGCGGCGTTTCGCTGGCCCCCGGCCACGTGCGCCTCGCCCGCTCCGGGCCGATCGAGAGCATCGAAGGCTTTGCCGAAGGCGCCTGGTGGGTGCAGGATCTGGCGGCCTCGATCCCGGCGCGCCTGCTGGGGCCGGGTGAGGGGCGGCGCGTCCTTGATCTGTGCGCGGCACCTGGCGGCAAGACCATGCAGCTCGCGGCCGCCGGCTGGCAAGTCACCGCGCTCGATAAGTCGGCCCGCCGCCTGGAACGCCTGCGCGAAAATGTCGCGCGCGTCGGCCTGTCGGTCGATGTCGTCACCGCCGATGCGATGCAGTGGCGCCCGGCAGACCTTTATGATGCCGTGCTGATCGATGCGCCGTGCAGCGCCAGCGGCACCTGTCGCCGCCACCCGGATGTGCTTCACCGCCTCGTCGATCAACCGGGCCTAGAAGACCTTCAGCGCGCGCTGCTCGAACGGGCCTCGGGCGCCATCCGCGCCGATGGCCGCCTTGTCTATGCGGTATGCTCGCTCGAACCCGGCGAGGGCGAGGCGCAGGCAGAATGGGTCAAGGCGCTGGGCCCTGTCGCCATCACCGCAGACCAGCTTCCTCAAGGCCTTGCGCCCACGCCCGAAGGCTGGCTGCGCAGCGATCCGGGCATGCTGGCCGAACACGGCGGCATCGACGGCTTCTTCGCCGCGATGTGGGAAAAATAGGGACAGTCCCCATTTATTTGTTCCCGAAAGCCCCCGCCAACGCTTTGTATTTCATACCGTAAAAAGGGGACTGTCCCTATTTTCTCGCCTCTGCGAGAAACCGCTTACGCCTTCACCCGCGCCGCAAAGCTCTTGCGCAGCTTTTGCAGCTTGGGCGGGATCACCGCGAGGCAATAGGGATTGCGCTGGCCTTCACCCTGCCAATACTCCTGATGGTAATCTTCCGCCGGATACCACACGGCTGGCCCCTCAATCGTCGTTACCACCGGCTTCGCGCTGGCCGCCTGGGCGCGCGCAATCGCCGCTGCCATCGCGCCGCGCTGTTCCTCGTCTGTCGGAAACAGTGCGGAGCGATATTGCGTGCCCACGTCATTGCCCTGCCGGTTCAGCGTCGTCGGATCGTGCGTCGCAAAGTGGATGTCGAGCAGATCATCGAGCGACAGCAGCGCCGGGTCATAGGTCACGCGGATGGCTTCGGCGTGCCCGGTTGTGCCGCTGCACACCTGCTTGTAGGTCGGGTCCGGGGCCGTTCCGCCAATATAGCCGCTTTCCACGTCCAGCACCCCGATCACATCCCGAAACACTGCCTCGGTGCACCAGAAGCACCCGCCCGCCATGATTGCCTGCGCCATTCGTTTCGTTCCTTGCTGCGGGGGCCCTGCCCCTGATGAGCTACTGCCCTGATGTCCTGCTGCCAGCAGATAGGAACGAACGAGCCTGTTGTCATCGCCTCCTGCCTGCTTAGGCTAAGGGCACGTCCGCCCGAATCGATACCGGAGTTTATCCCATGCACCTGAAGATGCGCAAAGCCGCCGCCCTGTCCGCCCTCCTCCTTGCCGCAGCCATTCCTGCCGCCATTCCCACCGCGCTTCATGCCGCGAGCGAAGCGCCTGCAGCCAGCGCTGCCGATCCCGCCATGGCCAAGGTTCTCGCCGATCCCCGGCGCGACAAGGACCGGGTGCGCGATGCATCGCGCCATCCGGCTGAAACGCTGGCGTTCTTCCGCATCCAGCCGGGCATGACCGTGGCCGACTATATGCCCTCGGCCGGCTGGTACACGCGCGTGCTGGTCCCCTATCTGGGGGACAAGGGCCAGTATATCGGCATCACGGCGGGTCTGGCCGCAGCTTCGGGCGAAACGCGCGATCGGCTTGCCGCGTTCCCTGCCGCTTTCCCGGCCAAGGCCGCAGGCTGGACCGGCGTGCCCGCAGACCGCATCCCGGCGTTCACGCTCGATGCCGTGCCCGCCGAACGCAAGGGCACGGTGGACCGCGTGATCATCATGCGCGAGCTGCACAACATGTGGCCCGCCGGCTACCTCTACAGCGATCTCGCCGCGATCCGCGCGCTGCTCAAGGATGATGGCCTGTTGGGCATCGAAGCACACCGCGCCAAGGCCGATGCGCCTGCCGCCTACACGCTTGGCACCAACGGCTACGTTCGCGAGGCGGATGCCATTGCGCTGATCGAAGCGCACGGCTTCCGCCTTGTCGGGAAGAGCGAGATCAACGCCAACCCCAAGGATACGGCGGATTGGCCGGGTGGCGTGTGGACCCTGCCGCCCGTCCTTGCCCTGAAGGAGCAGGACCGCGCCAAGTACGAGGCCATCGGCGAAAGCGACCGCATGACCTTGCTCTTCGCCAAGCGCCGCTGAAAGCAGTTTCCGCCCCCTCCCGCTTTGGCAGGAGGGGGCGGGATAAGCGGTGCACCGCACGCCCGCCGCATTTTGCGCCATCCGGCCTTTGACTTTCGCGCAGAGCCCCCCCAAGCCCACGCCCATGACCCAGCTCACCGTCGCCGCCCTGCAGCTTGCGCTGAATGCGCCGGATGCGCAGACCAATATCGCCGCTGTTTCAGCGCTGGTCGAACAGGCCGCAGCGCAAGGCGCGCAGGTCGTCCTGCCGCCCGAACTCTTCGCCGGTCCCTATTTCTGCACGGTGGAGGACGAAGCGCTGTTTGCGCTGGCGCATCCGCTGGCGCAGGATCCTGCGGTGAAGGCCATGCAGGCGCTGGCCCGCACGCTGAATATCGCCATTCCCACCAGCTTCTTCGAGCGTGAGGGGCACCACTATTACAACACGCTCGCGATGATCGGCCCTGACGGTGAGATCATGGGCACCTATCGCAAGAGCCATATCCCGGACGGCCCGGGCTATGAGGAGAAATACTACTTCCGCCCCGGCAACACCGGCTTCAAGGTGTGGGACGTGATGGGCGCCCGCATCGGCGTGGGCGTCTGCTGGGATCAGTGGTATCCCGAATGCGCGCGCGCCATGGCCCTGATGGACGCCGAGGTGCTGCTCTATCCCACCGCCATCGGCAGCGAGCCGTATGATCCCGGCCTTGATACCAGCCGGGTCTGGCGCCGCGCCATGCTGGGCCATGCCGTGTCCAATTGCATGCCCGTCATCGCCGCCAACCGGATCGGCAGCGAAAGTGTCGGCGGTACGCCCCCCCAGCGCTTCTACGGCCACAGCTTCATCGCCGATCAATGGGGCGATTTTCTGGCTGAATACGGCGCGAAGGAAACCGGCGTTCTTGTCGCCGCGCTCGATCTGGCGCAAGCCGCGCGCCACCGCGCCGGGATGGGCTTCTTCCGCGATCGCCGCCCGCAGCTTTACACGCGCCTTGCCGAAGACATCTGATCGTCCTGCCGGCCTCGTGTGGGGCTATCTGATCGCGCTCGGCTCCAACCAGCGCCATCCGCGCCACGGCCCCCCGCCCTGCGTGCTCAGGGCTGCAATCGCCGCCATGGCAGACGCAGGCCTCACGCTCGAAGCCGTCTCGCCCGTGATCAGCAGCGCCCCCATCGGCCCCTCGCGCCGCCGCTATGCCAATGCCGCCGCGCGCCTTGCAGCGCCGCTCGATCCGCCCGCGCTGCTCGCGCTGCTGCAATCCATCGAAACCCGCTTCGGCCGCGTCCGCCGCGGCCAGCGCTGGGGCGCGCGCACGCTCGATCTCGATGTGATCATGTGGACCGGCGGCCCCTGGCAAAGCCGCACCCTCACCATTCCCCACCCCATGTTCCGCCAGCGCGCTTTCGTCCTCATCCCCGCCGCCAAGGTTGCCCCGCTTTGGCGCGATCCGGCAGGCACCTGCACCATCCGCCACCTCCACGCCCGCTTGACCCGGCCCCGCCCGGTGCTTAGGGGCGAAACGCACCGCAAGCGCGCGGGCCCTTAGCTCAGTCGGTAGAGCAACTGACTTTTAATCAGTAGGTCGCTGGTTCGAACCCAGCAGGGCTCACCATACCTTCGCAAAATAGGCTTTCGGGATCAGGGTGTTCGCATAAGCCTCGCGCTCCAGTTCCTCGCGGAAATCGGGGTGGGCGATGGAGATCATCGCCTTGGCGCGTTCGGCAACGCTTTTGCCTTTGAGGCAGACCATCCCGTATTCGGTGGCCACATGCATCACATCGGTGCGCGGCACGGTCACGATCGTGCCTGGGGCCAGCCCCGCAACCACGCGGCTCTTGCGCACCCCGTGCTTTTCATAGGTCGACGGCATGCAAAGGAAGCCGCGCCCGCCCTGCGATTCATAGGCCGCGCGCACGAAGCCCAGCTGGCCGCCCGTCCCGCTGAAATGGCGGTAGCCGTCCGATTCAGATGCCGCCTGCCCCTGCAGGTCCATCTGCCCGGTGCTGTTGACCGAGAACACGTTGTGATTGCGCGCAACGGAGCCGGGCAGGTTGGTGTAGTCCACCTGCCGCGCTTCAAACGCGGGGTTGCGGTCCAGCGCGGCGTAGATATCGGCGGAACCGATGGCGAAGGCGTAGACTGCTTTGCCCACATCCATCTGCTTGCGCGCGCCATTGGCGACGCCCGCTTTGACCAGTTCGACCACGCCTTCGACCATCATTTCGGTGTGCACGCCAAGGTCCTTCACACCAGCCTGCGCAATCGCGCGGCCCACTGCATTGGGCAGGCCGCCGATGCCCAGCTGGATGCAGTCTCCATCCTGAATTTCCGCCGCCACGAGCCGCGCGATGGCAAGGTCCACCTCGCTCGAAATCGCGCCCGGCAGTTCGGCAGGTGGCAGGTCCAGCCCTTCGATCACGAAATCCACTTCGCTTTCGTGCACCGCATTATCCGGCCCCAAGCACCAGGGCAGCGCCGGGTTCACTTCCACGATCACCATGTCCGCCTTTTCCACCAGCGAACGCAGGTAGGAGGCCGAGATCGAGAAGTTGTAGTTGCCGTCCGCGTCCTTGGGGCAGACCTGGAACACCGCGATATCAACGCGGTCGCAGAACCGGCGGTAGAGATCAGGCCATTCGCCAAGGTTCAGGGGAATGTAGGTCGCGCGGCCCGCATCGAACTGCTTGCGATCATATCCGCTGAAGTGCCAGCTGGCCGAGAGCATGTGCGCGCCTTCGGGATCGGCTTCCTGAAAGGCGCGTGGCCGCGTTGTCAGGCAGCTGCGCACCTTGACGCCGGAAAGCGCGTGCACCCGGCTGGCAAGCGCCTTGTCAAACGCCTCAGCCTGCGTCGCGCCGAAACCGTAATCGAGCCACATGCCGCTCTTGACCAGCGCAGCGGCTTCCTCTGCCGTAATCACTTGAGGCATATCAGGCGCGCTTTCCCGTGCGCAGCAGCCAGAAGGCCGCTGCAAACAGCCCTGCCACGAGCAGGCTCATCCACAATTGACTGGCCAGATCGGGCTGCAGCCCCATGAACACCAGAACGCTGAGCATCGCCGCCAGCGCCGCCAGCGTGCCGAAGGGATGGAACCACATCTTCAGCGTCAGCCGCTCCGGCGCCTCGCGCTCCGCCCGGTTGCGCTCCTTGATCTGCGCAATTGCCACCAGCATGTAGAGCAGGATCATCGTCACGCCCGAGGAATTGACGAGGAAGCTGAACACGGTGCCGGGCGAAAGCCACTGGGCGGCCAGCGCGCCATAGGCAAACAGGCTGGCGACGATGATCGCCCGCGCCGGCACCCCGCGCGCGTTCACGTGCACCAGCCAATCGGGTGCGTCGCCATAGCGGGCAAGGCCGAACAACGCCCGGCTCGTCACATAAAGCCCACTGTTGAGGCATGAAAGCACCGCCACCAGCACCACCGCGCTCATGATCGTCTCACCGCCCGGAATGCGCATCGCCGCCAGCGTGGTG
>JAIXYF010000041.1 GCA_027490345.1 Novosphingobium sp. | reverse complement strand
TCCGCCATCGCAATCGCCGCCGCCAGATCCAGCCGTCCCTCGAACAGCGCACGCCCGGTAATCACGCCCTCGATCCCGTCCGCCTCATGGATCTTCAGCATGCGGATATCGCCCAAGTCCTTCACCCCGCCGCTGGCAATCACCGGCAGCCGCGTGCTGCGCGCCAGATCGAGCGTCGCGTCGATGTTGCAACCTTTCAGCAGCCCATCGCGCCCCACATCAGTAAACAGGATCGAGGCCACGCCCGCATCCTCGAACCGGCGCGCCATATCGGTGATCGAAACGTCGGACACTTCCGCCCAGCCCTCTGTCGCGACCATCCCATCGCGCGCATCGACCGCGACGACGATCCCGCCGGGATAGGCGCGTGCCATGTCCTTCACGAACTGCGGGTCTTTCAGCGCCGCTGTGCCGATCACCACCCGGCTCACGCCCAGATCGAACCAGCCATCGACGGCAATCGGATTGCGGATGCCGCCGCCCAGTTGCACGTGCCCCGGAAACACCTTGAGGATGCCCTCGACCGCTGTGCGGTTCACCGCTTCGCCCGCGAAAGCCCCGTCGAGATCAACGACATGGAGATACTGCGACCCGGCCTCGGCAAAGAGCATCGCCTGCGCCGCAGGATCATCGCCATAAACCGTTGCGCGGGCCATATCGCCCTCGGCCAGCCGCACGACCTGACCACCCTTGAGGTCAATGGCTGGAAATACGATCAAGGCTTCCACTCCAGAAAACGCCCCAGCAAGGCCAGCCCATAGTCCTGGCTCTTCTCCGGGTGAAACTGCACGCCGAGAATATTGTCCCGCGCCACGGCTGCCACGAGCCCGCCGCCATGATCGGTCATCGCCGCAGCGCTGACGCCGCTTTCGGGCACGAAGTGGTAGGAATGCAGGAAATAGGCCTCGCCCGGCACGATCAAAGGGCTGTGGTGCATCGGCTCCACATCGTTCCAGCCCATATGCGGCACCTTGACCCTCGGGTCGGTGCGCTCGATCGGCCGCACTTCCCCGCCGATCCAGCCCAGCCCTTCGGTCACGCCGAATTCGATGCCCCGGTCCGCCAGCAACTGCATCCCCACGCATATGCCCAGAAACGGCGCGCCGCCCACCAGCACACGCTCGGCCATCGCCTCGACCAGCCCCGGCACAGCCCGCAGCGCCTCTGCGCAGGCCTTGAACGCGCCGACACCGGGCAGCACGATCCGGTCTGCCGCGCGCACCACATGGGGGTCCGCCGTCACCGCCACGCCTTCTGCGCCCGCCGCCTTCAGCGCATTGGCGACCGAGCGCAGGTTACCCGCGCCATAGTCCACCAACGCCAGCACCTCAGCCACCGAGGATGCCCTTGGTGCTCGGCACCGCATCGGCCTTGCGCGAGTCGATTTCCACGGCTTGCCGCATCGCGCGGGCAAACCCCTTGTAGATGCCTTCGATGATATGGTGATTGTTGGAGCCGTAGAGGCATTCGATGTGCAGCGTGATCCCTGCCGCCTGCGCAATCGACTGGAACCAGTGCTCGAACAGCTCGGTATCCATCTCGCCAAGGCGCGGCTGGGTGAAGCTGGCCTTCCAGATCAGCACCGGACGGCCTGAAATATCGAGCGCAACGCGGGCCAGCGCCTCGTCCATCGGCGAATAGACGCTGCCGTAGCGGGTGATGCCCTTCTTGTCGCCCAGCGCCTCGTTGATCGCCTGCCCGAGTGCAATCGCGCTGTCTTCCGTGGTGTGGTGCTGGTCCACGTGGAGATCGCCCTTCACGTGGCAGGTCACGTCGATCAGCGAATGGCGGCTGAACTGCTCGATCATGTGATCGAGAAAGCCGATCCCGGTATTCACGTCATACGTGCCGGTGCCATCGAGATTGACCGAGACCGCAATCTGGGTTTCGTGCGTGGTGCGGGCGATCGATCCGGTGCGCATGGCGCTCGCCTATAGGCTGCTTTCGGGCAAAATCAATCGCCTGCACGCTGCGCCCCCTTGACCCGGGCGCGGCTCCAAGCCATCCCTGTGTGCGATGAATGAAGCGCCAGACAGCCTGATCCCTTATGACGACATCGTGCAGGAGGCCCTGCGCGCAGTCGTTGGCCGCGTGCTCGGTCAAGTCGAAACCACCGGCGGCACGCTTCCCGGTGCGCATCATTTCTATATTACTTTCAAGACCGGAGCCCCCGGCGTGGCCATCCCGCCGCGCCTGAAGGAACGCTTTCCCGACGAGATGACCATCGTTCTCCAGAACAAGTTCTGGGACTTGAAGGTCACGGCCGAGGGTTTCAGCGTCGGCCTTTCGTTCAACCAGATTCCCTCCACGCTGGTGGTGCCGTTCAGCGCAATCACCGCCTTCGTCGATCCAGCGGTTGATTTCGGCCTCCAGTTCCAGACCGCAGGTGAGGTCGAGGACGATGAGCCGCTGCACGATGCGGAAAACGATTCGCCCGACGTGGGTGAGCCGGCCGGCGCAGATGACGGCTCGAATGTCGTCACCGTGGATTTCGGCCGCAAG
>JAIXYF010000323.1 GCA_027490345.1 Novosphingobium sp. | reverse complement strand
TTGGTGGAAACGCTCCTGCCGAAGATCGCCATGCCCGCCGAAGGACCGATCACGGCGGAAGCCCTGTTCGGCGAACCCCGCCCTTTGCACTTCGAAATCGGCTTTGGCGGGGGGGAACATATGGCGTTTCGCGCCGATATGCTGCCCGATCACGGGTTTATCGGGGCCGAACCGTTCCTCAATGGCGTGGCGCAGGCGTTAACCCATGTGGCCGGCGATAATGGTGCCCACGCCCCGCTGGGCAATGTGCGCATCCATCATGGCGATGCGCTGGAAGTGCTGGCGCGCGTGCCCGATGGGGCGCTGTCGTTCGCCTATCTGCTCCACCCCGATCCCTGGCCCAAGGCGCGCCATGCCAAGCGCCGCATGATGAACGACGGTCCTGTCGATCTGATCGCGCGCAAACTGAAGCCCGGCGGCGAGTTCCGCTTCGGCACCGATCACCCGGTCTATCTGCGCCACGCGCTGATGGTGATGCGCCGCTACACCAATCAGTTCGAATGGCTGGCGCAGCAGGCGGCGAATTTCCAGAAGCGCCCCGGCGGCTGGCCCGAAACCCGCTATGAAGCCAAGGCCCGCGCGCAGGGGCACGAAGTCTGGTACTTCCGCTACCGCAAGCGCTGAGGGCTGAGTCGGCCCCAAACCAGGATAGGCAGCATCGTCGCGCCCACCAGCGGGAACAGCACGGCGAGCGCCGCCAGCAGGGCTTTGACCCCGCCCGGCATCCTGTCCCCAGGCTGAAGCGCGGGCGCGCCAAGTTCGCCTTGCGGACGGCGCCGCCACCACAGCACGAGGCCTGCCGTCACGCTGCCGATCAGCAGGAAGCAGACGACGAGATTGGCGAGCTGGTTGGCAAGGCCATATTGCCGCCCCATGTGAGTCATGGTGCCCCACTCCACCGCCTTGGCCACCGGGCTGTAGTCGGCCCAGCCGACATTGCCGAGCAGGCGGCCTGTGCCGGGATCGACATAGAGCGTCCGCTGCCCCTCGGCCTTGTCGGGAACATAGGACACGGTGAACACGCCCTTGGCCCCTTGCGGATATAGAATGCGCACGCCTTCGCCGAACTGCGCACGATCGAGCAGCGGTAGCAACGCCTCGATCCGCGCGATGCCGGTCATGCCGGACCCTGAGCCTTGCGGCATCATGCTGTGACGAATCGTCCACGGCAGTTTGGGGTCCTCGGGGGGCTTGGCGGTCATCGTGTGCATTGCGTGGAGATCGGCGGCGGGCTTGCCATCCGCTTCAGGCGGCGCATGGAAATTGGGCGACGGCGCGATGAACGGCACCGCCTCGCCCAGCTTCGCGAATTGCGTCCCCCAGAATGCGGACCATGGCAGGCCGGTCAGCACCAGCAGGATCACGCAGACGGCATTGAAGATCGAGGGGATGGCGTGAAGATCGCGCCACATGCGGCGGCCGCCGGCCCCAAGACGCGGGACGAACACGCCGCGCGCCTTCCATCGGCGCGGCCACCACAGCCACACGCCGGTGGCCATCATCACCAGTGTCCAGCAGGCGACGAGTTCGACCACGTGGCTGCCGATTTCCCCGCCGAGCAGCGTGCCGTGCACCTTGCGCACCAGATTGGTGGGCTGGAACGCCGGATCGCGCTCCCCGGTCACCATCCCGCGCCCGGGATCGAGATAGACGTCACGCGCCGACCCATCCGCGCCGCGCACGGTCCAGATCGCTGCTTCGTTCGCCGCGAACGGCAGCCGCACGCGCAGCACTTTGGCTTGCGGATGCGCCGCCAGCACCAGCGCCTCCTGCTGCGCAAGCGGCAAGGGCGCGTGGCCGGTTGCAGGGCCGGTTGCAGGAGCAACGGTCTGCACGCTGCGGTTCCACCATGCGTCGATTTCGCGGTCGAACAGATAGATCGCGCCGCTCAGCGTCAGCACGATGAGCAGCGGCGCGGTCCATAGCGCGGCATAGAAATGCCATCGCCACACCGCGCGGTAGCCGTGGGGGCGGACAGGTTCATCAAGGCTTGCCATGGACCGCGCCCCCCTCAGAAGCCGACCGACACGCGCACGCTGAACGTGCGCGGATCGCCGGGATAGACGGCAAACCCGTTGCCCGAGGCGGTGAAGTACCGCGCGTCGAAAAGGTTGCTCAGCGTGGCGTCAATGCGGAAGGGCTTCAGCGCAAGGCCCACGCCAATGTCCGCCAGCGTATAGGCCGGCACCGTCACATCGCTTCCGTCCACCAGCGCGCGCGCCGTCACGTGGTTCAGCCCGCCGCGCAGGGTCAGCGGTGTGCCCGGCACCGCCACGCTAGTGCGCGCGGTGAAGCTGTGGCGCGGCAGATCGCCGATGCGCTTGCCCGCGATGCCATCGTTGCTGCGCGTGACCTGTCCATCCATCAGCGCATAGCCGCCGGTGAGCGTCCACCATGCCAGCGGCTGCCATTCGCCCTCGGCCTCGATCCCGCGCACGCGCTGTTCGCCCGCATTGATGCTGAAATCGGGATCGAGAGGATCGGCGGTGACGGCATTCACGCGCTTGATCTGGAACGCAGAAAGGCTGGCGCGGAGCGTGCCGGTGCGCAGGCGCAGGCCCGCTTCGGCCTGATTGGAGCGTTCTGGCTGGAGCGGCGTGCCGGTGCGGGTGCGCGCGCCGGCGGTGTTCTCCACATCGAAGCCGGTGTTGTATCCGGCATAGACCGAGACCGCGTCCGTCACCTGATAGGTGGAGCCCACCTGCCAGATCGTCGTGCCGGTCTTCGCGCGGTTGTTGGTCGCGCCGCCGAAATCACCGTCGCGCGCGTCGATCCAGCTGTGCCTTGCGGCACCGATCAGGTTCCAGCGCGGGGTCAGATCGATCTGGTCCTGCACATACACGGCATGGGCATCGATGTGATAGAACCCGTCGAAGGCAAAGGTGCTGGCCGGGGCGGTGCCATTGAAGCCATAGACTGGCGCCAGCACGTTGATCGGGCTGACATTGGTGAGCGTGAACTGGGTGAAGCGGCTGCGTTCGTGGTCGTATTCATAGCCGATCAGCAGCTTGTGGGTGAACGGCCCCGTCACCAGTCGCCCCGTCAGATCGAGCTGCGCGATGGTATAGGCGTCGTCCTCGCGCCCGCGCCGCCCGTTGCGGTTGATGATCGCCGGGTTGGTCGCATCGGGTGCGCGCAGGCGGATTTGCGTGAACGCGCTGTTGAACTCCTGATATTGCAGGCGCGGCGTAATGGACCAGCCATCGGCAAGGCGCACATCGACCCATGTCTGCACCAGCGGCGCATCAGCGGTCAGCGTATCGACTGCCGGTTCACCGAGATAGAGCCCGCGCCGCAGCGCCGGAACGCCGCCTTGCACGGTGCCCGCCAGCGGCAGACCCAGATTGCGCCGCGTGTCGCGCTCGACATATTCGGCCACGAGATAGGCAGTCACGCTGTCAGACGGCGCATAGCGCACGTTCAGCGCCACGTTCTTGCGATTGAGGTCCTGAAAATCGACGAACGTGCCGGAACGCTCGACTTCGCCGGTCACGCGCACGGCAAGGCCGGGGGCGAGACTGGTGTTCATGTCGAACGTCAGCATCTTCTGGTCAAACTGCCCCGCTGTCAGTGCGAAGTTCGCGAACGGTCGATCCTCCGGCCGCCGCGTGACGATGCTGATGATGCCGCCCACCGCCGATTGGCCATAGAGCACGCCCGAGGGGCCCTTGAGCACTTCGGCGCGCGCGATGTTGGAAAGCGCTGACGCGTCGACATCCTCGTAATAGCGCTGGCGAATGCCGTTGCGCATCTGGTCGGCCAGAAAGCCGCGCACCTTGAGGCTGAACGACTGATAGGGGCCGACGCGCGAAAAGCCGGGATTGGCGCTGGGCACAGTGCGCAGCAGATCGCCCACCGAACGCACGCCGCGTTCGATGATGTCTTGCGCCGTCACGATCTGGATCGATTGCGGCAGCCGGGCGATGGGGATGCCGGACTTGGCGCCGAAATCGCCCGAAAGCTTGGTGCCAGTGACGATGATATCGCGGCTGTCAGAACTGGCAGGCGGCGCGGCTTCTTCGGCGCGCGCAGGTGAGGTCACCGCCAACGAGGCGGCAAGAACAAGAATCGAAGTTTTCATGAGAAATCAGGCTCCACACCGGCGCGCAAACGAGACGCGCGGCGCATCAGGAAGGTGTGCCCGGTGCGCGCAGCGGCCGGGCGGTTGGTTCCGTCAGAAGGAGCGGGGTGGTCCGCGCAGTGGTGGGCGCAGGCGGCTGGTGCGGCGCGGCCGGGGGGCAGGGGCCGGGGCAAAGCCCAGCAGCGTGATGAAAGCCAGCGCCAGTGCCAGCAGCGCCGGATCGGCCCCGCCGGTTGCGGCCATGGCGAGCGAAGAAAACGCGCATTCGCCCTTGGCGGAGCTGCCCGTCTTGCTGTCCAGGCCCTTCATCGGCACCGCAATCTGAGCAATCCCGTCGTGTCCCAGGCTGTCGACGCAGATGCGGATGGTCAGCACTTTGGCTGCGGGCGCGATCATGGTTCCGGCTGGCAGCACGATGCGCAGACATAGCGCAGCTGCGACCAGCAGCATGGCCAGCAGGCGATACCGAAAGACAAGGCTGCGCAGGGCGTTCATCCGCGTTGTGCCTTAGCGCCGGGTGGGGGCGTTGTCACCCTGTGGTTATGCTTGTGAGGGCGGGCAAGTCAGGGCTGGCACATCAGGGCTGGCAAAGTCTTGCCGCGCCCCCCCGGCCCCCCGCGCATTAACCAGTTAACCTGTTCCTAACCAAGGGGGCGTACCGTTTCAGCAGGGCCGGGCGATCACCACACCTGTCCGGCTGGCATTCAAGCGGAGCGAGCGGGCCATGGCCACGACCGAGACAGCGCAGACCATTCTGTCCGAAATGCGGGAATTTGCCGGGTTCTCCCCGTGCGAGCAGCGCTATATCCGGCGCAGCCTCGATGTTGGGCTTGGCCGCCACGATGCCTTCCGCCGCTGGTCGCGCGGGCCGCACGAAGCCGCCTCGATCCGCACGCAATATGTGATCTATCAGGATCTCAAGCTATTGCGCGGCCTGCTCAGGACCGATCTTGAAGGCAGCGAAGGGCCTGGGCTTGAAGACCTCGAAGCCGTAATGGGGCCGCTGCTGCGGGTTACCACGTTCGATCTGGCGCAGGGCCGAATCGCCTGCTTCTCGGCTTACCGCTTCCTCTATGAACGCCTGCTCGGTGCCGAAGTGCGCCCATGGCTTCCCGGGGCTTTCTGCGGCGCTTCGGCGCTGCCGCACATCCGCCCGGAACGCCGCAAGGAACTGCTCCAGTCGATTAGCGAAGCCGCCGCCACAGCGCCGGGCTGGTCGCAGCACGCGCCGCGTTTCTTCCCGGAATATGTGGAGCTGGAAGAGGCAGCCTGAAGGCCGCACCTTCGCCGCCGTCCCTTTGCGCCGTTAGGTTGCCCGGTCGGGCTTGGCCCGCCACGGACCCTTGCGGTGCGGCTTCTTGGGCGCTTCGGGCCTGCCGGTCTGGCGATAGGGCTTGGGCGCATAAGCGGGCTTGCCTTCGCGGCGGTGGCGGCGCGCGTCATCGCGCGGGGCACCGTCCATCGGCGCAATCTCGAACTCGTCGGCTTCTTCGGTCGTGCGGCGCACGGCATCCATGAAGCGTGCGGCAATCGCCGTGGGCACTTCAAACAGCGTTTCGCGCGCGGTGATGCGAATCGCGCCGATCTCGCTGCGGCTCACATGGCCGCGGCGGCACAGCAGCGGCAGCACCCAGCGCGGATCGGCGTTCTGGTCGCGCCCGATGTTCAGCCGCATCCACGCGCTCTGCTCAAAGCCGGGGCGCGGCTCGCGCGGAGCGGGCGGGCCGCCCGGATCGCTGCTCATCAGTTCTTCAGGCTCGGGCATCCGAGCGCGGTGGACCTGCACCAGCGCCATCGCGATATCTTCTGCGCTGCGTTCGGCCAGCAGGGCTTGCGCGAGCGTGCGGTCTTCCTCTGTTGCCTCCACCGGTGCGAGAAGCACGGACATCAGGCGCGCTGAATCCGCCGAACGGATATCGGCGGCCGAAGGCACGGGCACCCAGCGCGCAGGGATTCGCGCACCGCGCAGCATCGCTTCCACCCGCTTGCGGCGCGGATAGGGCACGATCAGCACAGCGGTGCCCTTCTTGCCGGCGCGCCCGGTGCGGCCCGAGCGGTGCTGCAGCGTTTCGGCATCCCGCGGAATCTCGACATGGACGACGAGGCTGAGGCTGGGCAGATCGATCCCGCGCGCGGCGACATCGGTGGCCACGCAGACGCGGGCGCGGCGATCGCGCAAGGCCTGCAGCGCGTGGTTGCGCTCATTCTGGCTGTGCTCGCCCGAAAGCGCGACGACGGCAAAGCCGCGCTCGGTCAGGCTGGCGTGGAGGCGGCGTACGTTGTCACGCGTGGCGCAAAACAGCATCGCGGTTTCCGCTTCGTGGAAGCGCAGAAGATTGACCACGGCGTGTTCGATATCGGCAGGCGCCACGGCCATCGCCTGATAATCGATATCGCCATGCCCACGCTCTTCAGAGACGGTGGAAATGCGCAGCGCATCGCGCTGATACCTGCGGGCCAGCGCCACGATGGGCGAAGGCATGGTGGCCGAGAACAGCAGTGTGCGGCGCTCATCCGGCGTCGCATCGAGGATCGCTTCCAAGTCTTCGCGGAAGCCCATGTCGAGCATTTCGTCCGCTTCATCGAGCACGGCGGCGCGCAAGGAGGAAAGCTGCAGCGCTCCGCGATCGAGGTGATCGCGCAAGCGGCCTGGCGTGCCGACCACGATATGCGTGCCTTGCGCCAGCATCCGGCGCTCGCGCGAGGCATCCATGCCGCCGACGCAAGTGGCAATGCGCGCGCCGGTCTGTTCGTAAAGCCAGGCCAATTCGCGACTGACTTGCAGCGCCAGCTCGCGAGTCGGCGCGATGACGAGCGCCAGCGGTGCGCCGGCATAAGGCATCCGATCTTCGCCCCCGAGCAGCTCTGCAGCCATGGCAAGACCGAAAGCGACGGTCTTGCCCGAACCGGTCTGCGCCGAGACGACAAGATCGCGCCCCTGGGCTTCGGCTTCAAGGACGGCGGCCTGAACCGGGGTGGGCGCGGCATAGCCGCGTGCTGCCACGGCGGCGCCGAGGGCGGGGGGGAGCTGTGAAAAGGGCATGGTGTTTCCGGGGAGTCTGATCAGCGGCCCGATCAAGCGGTGGAGGCCTTCATGGCCAGCTCCCGCGCCGGGCGAAGCGCTGTCCTTAGCGCAATCGAAGCGGTTTGGCTTCAACTGATTGCAGCGCCGCCGGGAAGCGATCAGTTCTGACCAATCATACCGGCCGGATCGGGCCGCGATACCGGGCGATGGTCTGGTCCGCGGTGAGCAGGGTAACTCCTTCGGCCATGGCCTGCGCCACCAGCAACCGGTCGAACGGGTCGTTGTGGATCGGCGGGAGCGAAGCAGTAACCACGGCATGTGCGCTGGTCATCGCCAGTTCGGTCATCGCGTTGTCGAGGCAGCCGCGGCGCAGGAGGCGAGGATTTGACTGAGATCAAGGTCCGGCAGGCAGCAGGCCCTATGCCACGCGTGGTAGGACATTGCAGCACAGGGCGGTAATCGGTGGGCTGGAGGCATGGGTTGCACCTTGCAATCCTGCCCTTGTTTCGAGGGCTGTAGGCGATAGACTTCACGCCATGGTGCGCGGGCGGACAACGCGCGCGGGATACACGAGAGAGGAACCAGTATGACCGGCACGCTGCCACCGCATCCCTACAAGGACTATTACGGCAACTTCATCGGTGGGCGCTGGGTTGATGCGGCAGACGGGCGGCGGTTCGACAATCCCTCGCCGATCACGGGCAAGGTGATCACTTCGCTGGCGCGCTCGTCCGCCGCTGATGTGGAAGCCGCGCTCGATGCCGCACATGCCGCCAAGGATGGCTGGGGCCGCAGCAGCGTGGCGGAACGCGCGCTGATCCTGAACCGCATTGCCGACCGCATGGAAGCCAACCTTGCGCTGCTGGCAGCGGCAGAGACGTGGGACAACGGCAAGCCGATCCGCGAGACCATGGCGGCGGACATGCCGCTCGCCATCGATCACTTCCGCTATTTCGCCGGGTGCATCCGCGCGCAGGAAGGCGGCATTTCCGAGATCGACCACGACACCATCGCCTACCATTTCCACGAACCGCTGGGCGTTGTCGGTCAGATCATCCCGTGGAACTTTCCGATCCTGATGGCGGTGTGGAAGCTTGCGCCCGCGCTGGCGGCGGGCAATTGCGTGGTGCTGAAGCCCGCCGAGCAAACTCCGGCCTCGATCCACGTGCTGCTGGAACTGATCGCCGATCTGCTGCCGCCTGGCGTACTGAATGTGGTCAACGGTTTCGGGCTTGAGGCGGGCAAGCCGCTAGCGCAGAGCCGCCGCATCGCCAAGATCGCCTTCACTGGCGAGACGACGACCGGCCGCCTGATCATGCAGTATGCCAGCGAGAACCTGATTCCCGTCACGCTGGAGCTGGGCGGCAAATCGCCCAATATCTTCTTCGCCGATGTGATGGACGCGGATGACGACTTTTTTGACAAAGCGCTCGAAGGCTTTGCCATGTTCGCGCTCAATCAGGGCGAGGTCTGCACCTGCCCGAGCCGCGCACTGATCCAGGAATCGATCTATGATCGCTTCATGGAGCGCGCCGTGGCCCGCGTGGAGAAAATCGTGCAGGGCAGCCCGCTTGATGCCGCGACCATGATCGGCGCGCAGGCCTCATCCGAGCAGCTCGAAAAGATCCTCTCCTATTTCGAGATCGGCCGGGGCGAAGGCGCCAAAGTGCTGACCGGCGGCGAGCGCGCCATGATGACCGGCGACATGGCGGGCGGCTTCTATGTCAAGCCGACGATCCTTGAAGGCCACAACAGAATGCGCGTGTTTCAGGAAGAAATCTTCGGCCCCGTGGTAGCGGTGACGACTTTCAAGAATGTCGAAGACGCGCACGCCATTGCCAACGACACGCTCTATGGCCTTGGCGCGGGGGTGTGGACGCGCAATGGCACGCAGGCCTATCGCACGGGGCGCGCGGTGCAGGCCGGGCGCGTGTGGACCAATTGCTATCACGCCTATCCGGCGCACGCGGCCTTCGGCGGCTACAAGCAATCGGGCATCGGGCGGGAAAATCACAAGATGATGCTTGATCACTATCAGCAGACCAAGAACCTGCTGGTCAGCTACAGCCCCAAGGCGTTGGGTTTTTTCTGAGCGCATGAGCCCAGAGACCAACCGGGTTTCCGCCACCTCCGCAGCTCTGGCCCTGCTGGCCGAGATCATCGCCGAGCACGGGCCAGTGCTGTTTCACCAATCGGGCGGGTGCTGCGATGGCTCCTCCCCAATGTGCTATCCGGTGAGCGAATTCTGCGTCGGCGCGGGCGATGTGCTGCTGGGCCATGTGGGCGAGGCGCCGTTCTATATCGGCGCGCTTCAGGCGGAAGCTTGGGGGGTTCTTGGTGACGAAAGCGAATGGCTACTGGATGCCGTGACCGGACGCGGCGGCATGTTCAGCCTCGACAACGGGCGCGAGCAGCGCTTCCTGATCCGCTCCGGCGCTTGCACCATCTGAAGATACGGGCTTTTGCTGGGGCCCGGTTGGCACCCGGGCAGGGGTGCGGGGGGGATGGTCCTGCCCGGGTGCTCTTGGGCTCTGCGCGGCCGGAACCGGCCACCAGAGCGCAGAGCGCCGCCGGGAAGGGAGGGGGAACCGGCGGCTGCCAGCGGTATTTAGGAAGCGATATCGCGCTTCGGTAGGGGGAGAAACCGGAACACAGTGTTTCATTTCTTGAACGGGCGGCAAGACGTGCTTTGCGCGCGCCTGAACGCCTGAACGCCTGCGCCCGCGCGCTTGGTCATGGACGGGGCTGCAACGGGACGATAGGCAAGCCACGACCTTCTGCCGAGCATTCATGAGCCCTCACGATTCCACCCCGTCCGCCGAGCAGTGCCTCGATGCGCTGATCCGCCGCTATACAGCTGGCGAGCATCGTGCGCTGGTGGCCGATGCCGCCCGGTTCATGGGCTGGCATCCGCGCGCTGCGATGCTCCCGGTGCTGCAGGGCGCGGCCCTTGCCGCGCTGGGCGAGGCAGCGGCGGCCGAGGCCGCTTTCGATCGCGCACTGGCCATCGATCCCGCCTGCGTTGATGCCCATTACAACCGCGCGCTACTGCTGCATGGCAAGGGCGCACTGGCCGAGGCCGAGGCGGCCTATGCGCAGGTTACGGCGCTGGCGCCGGGCCATGCGGCCGCATGGAACAATCTGGCGGTGCTGCGGCTCGATAGCGGCCGCCCTGAGGCTGGGATGGCGGCCTGCGATGCGTTGCTGCGGATCGCGCCGGGGTTTCGCGACGGGCATGTCAACCGCGGCAACACATTGACCGAACTAGGCAGATACGGCGAGGCTATCGCCGCTTATGATCAGGCGCTAGCGATCGATCCGGCGTGCAGCGAGGCGCATGCCAATCGCGGCAACGCCTTGCAGGAAGTGGGCGAGCCGGAAGCCGCATTGGCGGCCTTCGAGGCGGCGCTGGCCTGCGACGGCGCAAACGACACGGCCCTGCTGCGCAAGCTCCATATCGAAGCGCGGCTTTGCGCGTGGGACGGGCTGCGCCGCCATGCGGCGCGCGTGCCGATGCTGGGGGTGTCTGGCGCGCCAGTCCACCCGCTCGGGCTGCTGGCGATGGAGGATGCGCCCGCGCGCCACCGGGTGCGCGCGGAGCGATTCGTTGCCGGGCGCTGGGGCAGCGGCCCAGCCGCGCCTGTGCCAGCACCGCCGGCCAGCGCGGGCCAAGGCGCCCCGCGGCGGTTGCGGATCGGATATCTTTCCGCCGATTTACGGGAACATCC
This sequence comes from Novosphingobium sp., assembly GCA_027490345.1. Lineage (GTDB taxonomy): Bacteria > Pseudomonadota > Alphaproteobacteria > Sphingomonadales > Sphingomonadaceae > Novosphingobium. The sequence continues at coordinate 10,511 of JAIXYF010000323.1, read as the reverse complement.
GGTGGCGCAACTGATCGCCGGGGTTCTGGCAGCGCATGATCGCAGCCGCTTCGAAATCCATGCCTATGCGCTCACCACGGCGCCCGGCGATGCGATGCGCGCGCGCCTCGCCGCCAGCGTGGAGCATTTCCACGAAATCGCCGGGCTCTCCGATGCCGATGCAGCCGCGCTGATCCGCGCGGCAGGGCTGGATCTGGCCATCGATCTGACCGGGCATACCCGCCAGAGCCGCACCGGCATTCTGGCCCGCAGGATCGCGCCCTTGCAGGTGGCGCATCTCGGCTATCCCGGGACCATGGGCGCCCCGTTCATCGACTACCTTGTGGCAGACCGCCACGTGATCCCCCCCGAAGCGCGTGCGCATTATGCCGAGCAGCTGCTGATCATGCCGCACAGCTTCCAGCCCAACGACAATACCCGCCCGATTGCGGACCGGCCGATGACCCGCGCCGAATTCGGCCTGCCCGCAACCGGCTTCGTGTTTGCCGCGTTCAACGCTGCCTACAAGATCACACCGGCCGAATGGGATGTGTGGATGGGGCTGCTGCGCGCCTTGCCGCATGCCGTGCTGTGGCTGGCCGATCCGGGCCCCGCCGCACGGGCCAATCTGGCGCGGGAAGCTGCGGCGCGGGGCATTGCGGCAGAGCGGCTGGTCTGGGCCGCGCGCACCGCATTCGATGTGCATATCGCCCGCCACGCGCTGGCCGATCTGTTTCTGGATACCTTTGCCTATAATGCGCATACCACCGCCAGCGATGCGCTGTGGGGCGGCTTGCCGGTGCTCACGCTGGCGGGGCAGGGGTTTGCCGCGCGCGTCGCGGCAAGCCTGCTGCACGCGGTTGGCCTGCCCGAACTCATCACCACATCACCGGCAGACTATGCCGCGCTGGCTCTGGCTCTGGCACGCGATCCTGCCCGGCTGGCCGCCTTGCGCACCCGGCTGGTGCAGGCGCGCCACAGTGCGCCGCTGTTCGATACCGCCGCTTATACGCGTGATCTGGAGCAAGGCCTTGCTGCGGCAATCGCCCGGCACGCAGCCGGGCTTGCGCCTGAGGATATTCCCATCCGACCGGCGGACTCGCGCTGAGCAGGCCCGAGCGATCAGGCCACGAGCACGATATCGGCAAAAGTAAGCGCGGGATGGCTGGTGGTGCCAAGTTGCGCGATCAGGATCGGGGCAATCACATTTTCGCCGTCGGAATCGTACCAGAGATTGCCGGTGGTCGTATCATAAATGATGCGGTCGCTTGCATCGTTGACTTGATTGAGCCCTGCGCCTGACGCGAACTGATCGGCGGTGATTGAGCCCAGCGTCCGGCCAAGCCCGCGAAAGGCGCTGCGACCCAGCTCGATCGTGTCGCCTTCGGCTCTGTTGAAATCGGTGATCGTATCGAAGGGATCGCCGAAGCGCGGCGAGGTGGCGAACACGAAAGCATCGCGGCCGCTGCCGCCTGTCAGCTGGTCTGCGCCAACGCCGCCAATCAGGCGGTCGTTGCCGCCCATGCCGGAAAGCACATCGTCGCCCTTGCTGCCGTTGATCGTGTTGACGCCGCTGTTGCCGGTGATCGTATTGGCATCGCGCCCGCCTGTGGCGTTGATATCCGCTGTTCCGGTAAGGACCAGCGCCTCGACATTGCTGCCCAGGCTGAAGCTGGTCGAGGCATAGACCGTGTCGAAACCGGCTAGCTCGCGTTCGCTGACCCGATCCTTGGCGCTATCGACAAAATACGTATCGTCGCCTGCCCCGCCGGACATGGCATCATTGCCTGCACCGCCATCAAGTGTGTCGGCAAAGGCCGTGCCGACGATGCGGTTGGCGCCCGCGTTGCCGATGATCGTGAGTGCGCTCAGCACCTTGGAGGCGGAAACGGCGATATTGGCAATGCCCGAGGTATCTGCGCTGGCGCCCGTGCCTGTCCCGATTACGATCCGTTCGAGGCCGGTATCCTTGTCGTTGAGCGTGACATAGCCCTGCGTGGTGTAAATGATGCGCAGTTCGTCGATGCCGGTGGTGCCAGTGTCCTGAATTTCACCCTGGAAGGAATCGCGCACGGAGCTGATCACATAAAGATCGCCGCCATCGCGGCCATCCAGAGCATCCTTGGATCCGCCGCCGTCGATCAGGTTGCGGCCACTATTGCCGGTGATGCCGTTGTTGATCATGTTCCCGGTTGCGGCCAGATCGGCGCTGCCGTCCAGCACAAGGTCATCCGTGAAATCGGCCAAGGTATAGGATACTGCGGCAATGACCGTATCGGTGCCACCGCCGCGCTTGCTTTCGATCACCGTGTCGTTTGCGTCGTCAACATAGTAAGTATCAGCGCCGAGCCCGCCTTTCATCACGTCGGCGCCAGCGCCGCCGTCGATCACGTTGTCTTCGTCATTGCCGGTGATGGTGTTGGCAAGGGCATTGCCAGTGCCATCGATGGCGGTCTTGCCAGTCAGGACAAGGTTTTCGATGCTGCCGGAAAGCACCCAGTCGATCGACGCGTTGACCGTGTCGTTGCCGGAGCTGTCGATGGTCGTGTCGCCAGCATTGTCGACGATAAACGTATCATCGCCATCGCCGCCGTTATGGGTATCCGCGCCAGCGCCGCCATCCAACCGGTCGTCCCCGTCAAGGCCGTTCAGTGTGTTCGCGGCCTGGTTGCCAAGCATCACATTGGCCACCGAGTTGCCGGTGCCGTCGATGGCATCCATCCCGGTGAGCGTGAGGTTTTCGGTCTCGGCAACCAGCGAATAAGTGACCGAAGCGTTGACTGTGTCAGTGCCTTCTGCCGCGTTTTCGAGGATGAAGTCGCTTGCCGAATCAACCACATAAGTGTCGTTGCCCGTGCCGCCGAGCAGCGTGTCCGCGCCGCCACCGCCATCAAGCACATCGCGTCCGCCAAGCCCGGTCAACGTGTTGGCGGCGCTGTTGCCGATCAGCACGTTATCCACATCGCTGCCGGTGGCGTTCACCGCCGCGCCGCCCGAAAGCGTGACGTTCTCGAAATCGTCACCCAGCACCCAGTCGAACCCGACGACGACCGTGTCGTTGCCCTGGTTGAGTTCCTCAACAATCACATCGTCCGCGCTGTCGATCACATACGTGTCGTTGCCGGAGCCGCCGATCATCGCATCGGTGCCGGTGCCGCCATCCAGCGTATCGCCGCCAGAACCGCCGATCAGTGTATCGGTTCCGCCGTTGCCCAGCAGCGTGTCGTTGCCGTCTTCGCCGGAAAGAATGTTGGCGCCTGCGTTGCCGGTGAGCGTGTTGCCCAGCACGTTGCCAACGCCGCTGAAATCGCCGGTGCCCAGCAGCACGAGATTTTCGACGTTCTTGTCGAGCGCATAGGAGAAGGAGGCGCGTATCGTGTCGGTGCCTTCCAGCTCGGCTTCGACGACCACATCGCTGAGCGCACTGAGGGTATAGGTATCATCCCCCTTGCCGCCGATCATCGTGTCGGCGCCGGCTCCCCCGTCCAGCGTATCGTTACCGAGGCCGCCGTTGAGCAGGTTGGCAGCGGAGTTGCCGGTCAGCACGTTGTCGAGCGAATTGCCGATTGCGTTGATCGCGCCGTTGCCGATCAGGCTCAGTCTTTCGACATTGACTGCCAGCGCAAGGCTGATCGAAGAGAAGACGATGTCCGTGCCTTCGTTGGCCGCTTCGATGACGGTATCGCCGGAATTGTCCACGAAATAGGTATCGTCGCCCGATCCGCCGGTCATCGCATCGGTACCGGTACCGCCGTCGATCGTGTCGTTGCCGCCAAGCCCGCTGATCGTATCGTTGCCGCCAAAGCCGTTGATCTCGTCATCATCGCTGGTGCCGACAAGAACGTTGGGTGTGCCGTCGCCATCGATGGGCGGCGGGGGCGGAGCCAGTGCCAGAGCTGGCATCACGAAGGACGAAGAACGTTTGACAGACATGGCGCGAATCTCCCGGGGCGTAAGCTCCGCTGGCAATCTTCCTTGCCACTCGCATGTCCGCGTGACGGTTTGGTGTCGATCCTGTTCAGGCCACAGTCAGCTGGGCGACGGTGGTCGTCATGCTGCTGTCGCTGTAGAAGGTGTAGTCGGCTCCGGTCTGGGTATAGAATGCACCGCTGGCGATCTGCAGCGAATCACCCGCATCGAAAGCGAGCGTGAGCCGCGAGGCATTGCCTGCGCCCGCCACTCCCTGGATGAACGCGGCATCCACGGTGAGATTCGCATCGGTGCCGCTGGCGGTAAAGTCGATTGTCTCGACCCGGCTGAGCACGCTGGAAAGCTGGGCCGAAGTAACCTCGCCCGCATTTTCGGCCAGTGCCACACGATCCGATCCGCCGCCGCCATCGATCGAAAAGCTGTGGCCCAGCGCCAGCGTGAACATGTCGCCGAAGCTTGAACCGATCACGCTTTCCACGCCCGATAGGCTGTCACCCGCCGCATCGCCGCCGGTGCCGGTGCCTGTGCCCGTGCCGCCGCTGCCCAGGTTGAGCGCAATCGCACCGCCGGCCTGCGAATAGTCTGCCGTGTCGGTTCCGCTGCCGCCGATCAGGCTGTCAGCCCCGCCGCCGCCAGCCAGCCGATCATTGCCGACCCCGCCATCAAGCACGTTGGCGCCGCCATCGCCGGTCAGCCGGTCGCTGAACGCCGAACCGACGAGGTTCTCGATGGCGGTATAGCTATCGCCTGCCGCTTCGTTGGTGTTGAAGGCGCTGTCCGCCAGGTTGGCGGCCACGCCCAGCGCGGAATTGGCATAGGTGGCCGTGTCGGTGCCCGCCCCGCCGTCCATCGCATCGCTGCCTGCGCCGCCATTGAGCAAGTCGTTGCCGTCTTCGCCAAACAGCGTGTCGTTGCCGCCGCTGCCGTTCATGGTATCGTCACCGCCGCCGCCGCGGAAGGTTTCGTCGGCTGCCGAGCCAGTGAACGCATCGGCCAGCCCGGTGCCGATGACTTGCTCGATGCCCGAAAGCAGATCGCCCGCCGCATCGCCGCCGCCAGAAGCCGCGCCATCAAACCGGACGCTGACCGCGCTGCCTGATGCGGCATAATCTATCGTATCGAACCCGCCGCCGCCGATGATCGTGTCTGCCCCCGCGCTGCCGTGGAGCGTATCATCGCCCAGCCCGCCATCGAGCATTTCGGCCGCCGCGCCGCCGCGCAGCGTATCGCCCAGCGCAGAGCCGACAACGCCTTCGATCGACGTGTAGGCATCGCCCACGGCATCTGCGGCCGTGACGACGAGGCTGCCGGTGGCAAAGCTTGCCATGATGGCGCCGGCCGAATTGGCGAAGGAGACGCTATCGGTGCCCGCGCCGCCATCCAGCGTATCGCCGCCAGCGCCGCCGATCAGCACGTCGTTGCCGCCATCGCCCTGCAGCGTATCCGCGCCGGCCGTGCCGGCCAGCGTATCGTCGAAGGCTGATCCGATGAGGATTTCCACCCCGGTGATCCGGTCGCCTGTCGCTTCGTTGCCCGAACCAGCCGTGCCATCCAGCGCGGCGATGACGCTGCCCGTAGAACTGGCATAAGTGAACGTATCGGTGCCTGCCCCGCCATTGATCGTGTCGGCGCCGGTGCCGCCGTTCAGCGTATCATTGCCGTTGCCGCCATCCAGCGTATCATCGCCCACAAAGCCGCTGATCGTGTCGTCGCCGTCGCCGCCTCGCAAGGTTTCGCCCGAGTTGGAGCCGACCAGCGTATCACCCTGCGCCGATCCGATGATCGCCTCGACCGAGGTAAGTACATCGCCTTGCGCGAAACCGCCATTGGCTGTGGTGCCATCCAGATAGACGGTAACCGCCCCGGTCGAATCCGAATAGTCCGCCGTATCGAAGCCGTTGCCGCCGTTGATCGCATCGGCCCCGCCGCCGCCGCGCAGGATATCATTGCCCCCGCCGCCAGACAGCGCATTCGCCCCGCCGTCGCCGTAAAGCGTATCGTTGCTGTTTGAGCCGGAGAGGTTCTCGATGGATACATAAGTGTCGCCCGCCGCATCCCCAGCGCTGCCGCTTCCGGCAATCAGGCTGGCGGTGACGCCTGCGCCCGAAGCGGCATAGCTGACCGTATCAGTGCCAGTGCCGCCATCGAGCACGTCGCTGCCGGAATCGCCGCGCAGAGTGTCATTGCCTTCCATGCCAAAAAGCGTGTTGCCGCTCGAACCGCCCCATAGCGTATCGTCGAACTGGGTGCCCTGCAGGATCTCGACATTGGTGATGACATCGCCCTGAGCCTCTCCGCCGCTACCGGCGGTGCCATCAAGGCCAATGATAATGCCGGACGAGCCATAATAGCTGACCGTATCGGTCCCGCCTGCGCCGTTGATCGTATCGGCACCGCCCAGCCCGCGGAACCATTCCGCTGTGCCCGTGCCGGTCACCCTGTCGGCCTGGTTGGTGAGGTAGACGACCTGGAAGTTGCGGTAGGTGTCGCCTGCCGCATCGCCGCCCACACCCAGGGTCACGCCATCAAGGCTGATGGTGACGCCGGTGCCGACCGAGACGTTTTCTGGCCGAACGGGATCCGTTCCGAAGAACAGGAGATTGCTGCCCGCGCCGCCATCCAGCGCATCTGCGCCGGCACCGCCCGAAATCCGGTCATCGCCATTGCCGCCGGTGATCGTGTCGTTGCCGCCAAGGCCGATCAGATTGTCGTTGCCATCGCCGCCGGTCAGCACGTTGTTGCTGCCATTGCCTTGGATCGTGTCGCCCGAAGCCGATCCGGTGATGTTCTCGATGCTGCCATAGGTGTCGCCCAGCGCATCGCCCGCCGTGCCACTGCCTGCGTTAAGGTCTGCCGTAACGCCGATGGCCGCTGCCGAATAGTCGACCGTATCGGTGCCATTGCCGCCGTTCATCGCATCGAAGCCGCTGCCGCCCAGGAACGTGTCGTTGCCGTCTTCGCCTATCAGGTTGTCGGAACCGGCTCCGCCGTCGATGATGTCATTGCCTGCGCCGGCCCTGATCAGATTGCTGAGGGTGCTGCCGACCAGCGTGTCGTTGTGCGCAGAACCGATGAGGTACTGGAACTGCGTGAACGTATCACCCGCCGCATCCCCCAGAGAGCCGGTGCCGCTCTGCAGGCTGACGCTGATGGCCGATCCTGCCGTGGCATAGCTTAGCGTGTTGGTGCCCGTGCCGCCCTCCATCGTATCGGCGCCTGCGCCGCCGGTGATGGTATCATCGCTTTCATCGCCAAACAGGGTATCGTTGCCAGCGCCGCCATTGATCGTGTCGGCGCCGAAGCTGCCGCGGATCGTGTTGGCATTGCCGTCGCCGGTCAGCGTATCGGCGCCAAAGCCGCCCTGCAGATCTTCGAACCCGGTGAAGGTATCGCCTTGGGCCTCACCGCCGCTGCCGGTGCCGCTAGCGAGGCTGGCGGTAATTCCGGTGCCTGCATTGAAGTAGCTCAGCGTATCGGTACCCGTGCCGCCGTCCATGGCATCCGCCCCGCCCCGGCCCTCGATTGTGTCATTGCCCGCTCCGCCGCGCAAGGTGTTGGCGGCCCCGCTGCCGCCAAGGGTATCATCGAAGGCAGAGCCGATCGTGCTTTCGATCGAGCCGACGACGAACACGTCGCCTTCTGCATCGCCGCCGACGTTTCCGCCGCTGAAGGCGAGATAGACGCTGACGCCTGCGCCCGATGCCGAATAATCGGCTGTATCGGTGCCTGTGCCGCCATCGAAGGTATCGATTCCGGCGCCGCCGATCAGTGTGTCGTTGCCGTTGCCGCCGTTCAGGAAATCAGCCCCGGCCCCGCCTTCCAGCGTGTCGTTGCCATCGTTGCCATTGATCGTTTCTGCCGCAGCCGAACCGAGGAAAGTGTCGTTGAAGGCAGAGAGCGACCAGATTTCCATGTTGGCAAACGTATCGCCCTGCGCGAGGCCTATGGACAGCGCAGCGTTCACGAGGTTGACCGTCAGTGCGCTGCCCGAGCCGGTGTAGTCCACCGTATCGGTGCCCGCGCCGCCATCCACGATATCCACGCCAAGGCCTGGCGCCAGCACATCATCGCCGCTGCCGCCCATGATCGTGTCGGCATTGGCCGAACCATAGATCACGTCCGAGAGCGCCGATCCGATCACGCGCTCGATGCCGATCAGCACATCGCCGTTGGCCTGTCCCGCGCCGCCCGCTGTGCCATCCATACGCACGACCACGCCGCCCGCCGAGGAATAGTCGGCCGTATCGAAGCCGCTGCCGCCATCCAGCGTGTCTGCGCCGCTCGCCCCGATCAGCGTATCATCACCCGCCCCGCCCAGCAGCGTTTCGTTGAAGCCCGCGCCGATCAGCGTATCGCCCAGCGCCGAACCGATCACCCGCTCCACGCCGGTGATCGTGTCGCCTTCGGCATCCCCGCCGCTGGAGGCGGTGCCATCCAGCTGGACGGTGACCGCGCCCAGACTGCCGGAATAGTCGATCGTATCGCTACCGCTGCCGCCATCGATGCTGTCTGCTTGTCCGAACGAGACGAATGTGTCGTTGCCGCCCCAGCCAAACAGCTCGGACGCCGCCGTGGCCCCGCCGCGCAAGGTATCGCCATAGTTGGTCGAGCCGTAGATCACCTCGATCCCGCTCAGCACATCGCCGGCTGCCCACCCGCCGGAGCTTGCCGAGCCATTGTTGGTGACGGTGATGGCCGCATTCGAATTGCGGTAATCGGCGGTATCGCTGCCAAGCCCGCCGCTGACCTGATCTGCGCCCAGCCCGGTGATAATGGCATCATCGCCGTCGCCGCCGCTCAGCACATCGGCGCCGTCGGCCCCGGTGATCGTATCGCTGCCGCCGCCGCCCTGAATGGTCGATCCGGTGTTTGCCGCAAGGATGGTGTCGTTCTGCGCCGAACCGATGACCGTTTCGATATCGAACAGCCGGTCGCCCGCCGCATCGCCGGTGCCGCCAAAGCCGCCGTCCATGTAGATCAGCATGCCGCTGCTGGCAGAGGCGGAATAGTCGGCCACGTCATTGCCGCCTTCGCCGCGGTAGATATCGGCCCCGCCCGAGGCGATGAACGTGTCATCCCCGCCGCCGCCCACGAACTCCTCGTCTGCCGCGCGCCCTTCGAAGCGGTCGGCAAGGCCCGATCCGATCACGCGTTCGATACCGGCAAGGGTATCGCCCGCCGCATCGCCGCCGCTGGAAGTGCCAGCGGTGCGGATCGTTACCGCGCCTGTGGAGGCCGAATAATCTGCCGTGTCGATGCCCGCCCCGCCATCGATCGCATCAGCGCCGCTACCGCCGATGATCGTATCGTCGCCATTGCCGCCCAGCAGGGTATCGGTGCCTGCGCCGCCAACCAGCGTATCGTTGCCGTCATAGCCGTCGAACCAATCGGTGCCGCCTGCGCCCACGAAGATGTCCGCCCCGCGTGAGCCGGTGAAGCGCTCCACCGCGATGAAGCTGTCGCCCGCCGCGTCGCCGCCAGTGGCCGTGCCTGCCGCCAGATCGACACTGACCCCGGCCACCGAACCGGCATAGCTCACCATATCGGTGCCCGCGCCGCCATCGAGCACATCGGCCCCGCTTTCGCCGGAAAGCTGGTCGTCGCCCGCGCCGCCTTGCAGGGTATCGGCGCCGGTGCCGCCTGCAAGCGTATCGTCGCCGCCGTCGCCGCTCAGCGTATCATTGGAAAACGCGCCCGTAATGGTATCGGCAAAGCCCGAACCGATCACGCCTTCCACGCCCGTGAGCCGGTCGCCCGCTGCGATGTCGCCGCTGCCCGCGCTGCCATCAAGCGCGACGGCGATGCCTGCGCCTGCGCCGGAATAATCCGCCGTGTCGTTGCCACTACCACCGTTCAGCGTGTCGGTGCCGCTGCCCGCCACCAGCATGTCATCGCCCGCACCGCCGTCCAGCGTGTTTGCTGCCGCGCCTGCGATCAGCGTATCGGCGTGGTCGGAGCCAAGCAGCCGCTCGATCCCGGTGAGGGAATCGCCCGCCGCATCGCCTGCGCTGCCGCTGCCATTCCCGCCGCCTGCCGCCAAGCTGACGGTGACAGCCGCTGCGGCGTGTTCATAGGATGCCGTATCAAAGCCCGCGCCGCCATCAATGGTATCCGCGCCTGCGCCGCCTTCGATCGCGTCGTTGCCGTCGTTTCCGGTCAGCGTCTCGGCCGTGGCCGCGCCCACCAGCGTATCGGCAAAGGCTGAACCGAACACGCGCTCGATCCCGATCAGCAGATCGCCAGTGGCCGCACCGCCCGAACCGGGATCGATGCCGTTGTTGTAGATCGTCACGCCCTGCGTGCTGGCGGTGTAGTCCGCCGTATCCAAGCCGCTGCCGCCATCGAGCACGTCGCTGCCAGTGCCGCCGATCAGGATGTCGTTGCCCGCGTCGCCCAGCAGGGTATCGCCCCCGGCGCCGCCGTCGAGCCGGTCAATGCCCGCGCCGCCTTCCAGCACATCGGCCAGGTTGGAGCCGGTCAGCATATCGCCCTGCGCGGTGCCGATCAGGCGTTCGATGCCCGAAAGCAGATCGCCCGCCGCATCGCCTGCGCTGCCAGTGCCGCTGCCAAGGTTCACCGCCACAGCGCCCGCCGCAGCGGAA
>JAIXYF010000246.1 GCA_027490345.1 Novosphingobium sp. | reverse complement strand
GGCGATGTGCTCTATGAAGGCGGCGAGGCGGCGGCTCTGGCCATGCCGACCTTCCTTGGCAATCACGACATGGGCCGCATTTCCACGCTGATCCGTGCTGATCGCCCCGGTATCAGCTCTGCCGAACTTGAAGCGCGCGTCGCCCTCTCCCACGTGATGCTGCTCACGCTGCGCGGCGCGCCAGTGATCTATTCGGGCGACGAGCAGGGTTTCGTCGGCGACGGGAACGATCAGGACGCGCGCGAGGACATGTTCGCCACGCAGACGGCCAGCTATCGCGACAACCCGTTGCTAGCGACGGCCACACCGGCAGGCGCCGCGCACTTCGATCCGGCGCACCCGTTCTACCGCCTGATCGCTCAGCTTTCCGCGCTGCGCACGGCCCACCCGGCCTTGGCGCGCGGGCGGCAGGTCACGCGCGGGTATGGCGAGACGCCGGGCCTATTCAGCGTCTCGCGCTTCGATCCGGAAACTGGCGCGGAATACCTCATCGCGTTCAACACGTCCGCTGCGCCGATCCGCGCTGCAAGCGTGGTAGGTGCTTCGGCGCAGACCCTCGAAACCCTCCATGGCACTTGCCCGGCGCGGGTGGCAGCGCCGGGCAGCGTGCTGCTCGATCTGACCGCGTTTGGCAGCGCGGTGTGCCGCCTGAGCCCCTCCTCCTCCTCCCCAGGAATGCAGTCTCCGCAATGACCAAAGCCAAGGCCCCAGTTCAAGCCCGAGCCCAAACCCAGCCGCTTGCCCAAGCAGCAGACCTGCCCTGGTGGCGCGGGGCGGCGATCTACCAGATCTATCCGCGCAGCTTCTGCGATGCGAACGGAGACGGCATCGGCGACCTGCCGGGGATCACCGCGCGGCTCGATCACGTGGCGGCGCTGGGGGTGGATGCGATCTGGGTCTCGCCGTTCTTCACCTCGCCCATGCGCGATTTCGGCTATGACGTGGCGGATTACTGCGACGTTGATCCCATCTTCGGCACGCTGGCGGATTTCGACCGGATGGTGGCGCGCGCGCACGAACTGGGCCTCAAGGTCACGATCGATCAGGTCTATGCCCATACCTCGGAGCAGCACCCGTGGTTTGAGGAAAGCCGTGCAAGCCGCGACAACCCGCGCGCCGATTGGTACGTCTGGGCAGATCCGCAGGAAGACGGCGCGCCGCCTTCCAACTGGCAATCGGTGTTCGGCGGCCCGGCGTGGACGTGGGACGCGCGGCGCTGCCAGTATTACCTGCACAATTTTCTCAGCAGCCAGCCCCAGATCAATGCACACAATCCCGATGTGCAGGAAGCGCTGCTGGGGGTGATGCAGTTCTGGCTGGACCGGGGCGTCGACGGGTTCCGCATCGATGCGCTCAACTTCCTGATGCACGATCCGGCAATGCGCAACAATCCGCCCGCGCCCTATGATGGCCGCCGCCGCACGCGGCCGTTCGATTATCAGCTCAAGATCTATAACCAGTCCCACCCCAGCATTGTCGGTTTTATCGAACGGCTGCGCGCGCTGTGCGATGGTTATGGCGCAGTGTTCACGCTGGCCGAAGTCGGCGGCGATCTGGCCGAGACGGAGATGCAGGAATACACGGCGGGCGATACGCGGCTGAACAGCGCTTATGGCTTCGATTTCCTCTATGCCGACCGCCTGACGCCGCAGCTCGTCGCCGAAACGCAGGGCAAGTGGCCGGATGCGCCGGGCACCGGCTGGCCAAGCTGGGCCTTTGAAAACCACGATGCACCGCGTGCGCTTTCGCGCTGGTGCGCGCCGGAACACGCCGAGGCGTTCGGGCGGATGAAGGCCATGCTGCTCGCGTCGCTGCGCGGGAACATCATCGTCTATCAGGGTGAGGAACTGGGCCTCACGCAAGTCGATATTCCTTTTGAGCAGATTCAGGACCCGGAGGCTCTCGCCAACTGGCCGCTCACGCTTTCGCGCGACGGGGCGCGCACGCCGATGCCGTGGCAGGCGCAGGGCGAGCAGGGGGGCTTTACCACTGGCACGCCGTGGCTGCCGCTGGGCGCAGAAAACCATGCGCGGGCGGTGGACCGGCAGGAGGCCGATCCGGCGTCCCTGCTGAACTTCACGCGCGATCTGCTGGCGCTGCGCCGCAGCCATCCGGCGCTGCGGCACGGTAATTTTTCCGTGCTCCATGCTGGCAGCGATGTGCTGGCGTTTCGCCGCGCTGCGGAGGGGGCAAGCGTGATCGGGGTGATCAACATGGGGCCGCGCGATGCTGCATGGCCCGCCGCTGCGCCGACCCATGGCGGCGTGCTCCAATCCGTGAACGGGGCTGCCCCGGGAACCTTGCCGCCCTTTGGCGCCCTGCTGATCGAGGAATGATCCCCATGAACCGGATAACCCGCATGGCCGCAGCCTTTGCTCTGGCCGCCGCCGCCTTCACGCCTGCGGATGTTCTGGCACAGGCTGCGCCGCCCAAGGCCGTGGTCACCGCTGCTTCGCCGGATGGCAGCCTCGTTCTTACCGTCACCACCGATGCCAGCGACCGGCCCGTCTGGTCGCTCTCGCGCAAGGGTAAGCTGCTGATTGGCGCGTCGAAGCTGGGCTTCACCCTGACGGACGGGCTCAATCTGGTGCGCGGGTTTCGCATCACCGGTTCTGAAACCGCCAGCGCAGACAGCACCTGGGAGCAGCCCTGGGGCGAACGCCGCTTCGTGCGCGATCATCACAACGAAGTGCTGGTGCGTTTCGAGCAGAACGCGGACTATGCCGGGCGCCGGATGAACGTGCGCTTCCGCCTGTTCGATGATGGCGTGGGCCTGCGCTATGAACTGCCCGAGCAGCCCGGCCTCAAGACGATGAAGATCGCCGACGAATGGACCGAATTCAACGTGGCGGGCGCCGGCACTGCGTGGTGGATTCCGGGCGGCGAGTGGAACCGCTACGAGCAGGTCTACCAGAAGACGCCGATCAATGCCGTCTCGACCGCGCACACCCCGATCACGATGCGGCTGGATGACGGCACGCACATGGCGTTCCACGAGGCGGCGCTCGTCGATTATGCGGGCATGTGGCTCAAGCGCGCCGACGGCGGCGTGTTCCGCTCGACGCTTTCGCCGTCCTCTCGCGGGGCGCGGGTGGTCCGCGATCTGCCGTTCAACACGCCCTGGCGCACGATCCGCATTGCGGACACGGCGGCGGGCCTTGTAGAAAACGACCTCGAGCTCAATCTCAATGAGCCGAACAAGCTGGGCGACGTAAGCTGGTTCAAGCCGATGAAGTACATCGGCATCTGGTGGGGCATGATCCGCGGCGACTGGAGCTGGGCGGAAGGGCCAAACCACGGTGCCACCACCGCGCGCACCAAGCAGTACATCGATTTTGCCGCCAAGAACGGCTTTGGCGGCGTGCTGGTGGAAGGTTGGGACAAAGGCTGGAACGGCGACTGGTTCGGCCACGGACAGGACTTCAGCTTCACCGAGGCAGTGCCCGATTTCGATCTCAAGGCGGTGACGGGTTATGCGGCGAAAAAGAAGGTCCAGCTGATCGGCCACAACGAGACGGGCGGCAACATCGCCAATTACGAAGCGCAGCTGGAAGATGCGATGAAGCTCTACCAGTCGCTCGGCATACATGCGGTGAAGACCGGTTATGTGGCCGATGCGGGCGGGATCATCGCACCGGGTGATGCCCCCGGCGAAACGCGCATGGAGTACCATGACGGCCAGCGCAGCGTGCAGCATCACCTCAGGGTGGTCGAAACCGCCGCGAAGTATCAGGTTGCCATCAACGCGCATGAGCCGGTGAAGGATACGGGCCTCAGGCGCACGTATCCCAACTGGATCGACCGCGAAGGTGCGCGCGGCATGGAATACAACGCGTGGGGTGAGTTCGCCAACGGGCCGGACCACGAGCCGACGCTGGTCTATACGCGGATGCTGTCCGGCCCGATGGACTATACGCCGGGCGTGCTCAGCCTAGAAGGCGCGAACAAGGTGCCGCTGGCGTCCACGCTCGCCAAGCAGCTCGGGCTGTATCTGGCGCTCTATTCGCCGATCCAGATGGCGGCCGACTTTATCGAGAACCTAGCCGCGCACCCCAGGGAGCTGGAATTCATCCGGCAGGTGCCCGCGGATTGGTCGGAAAGCCACCTGATTGCCGGTGAAGTGGGCGATTATGCGATCTTCGCGCGCAAGGATCGCAGTAGCGAGGACTGGTACGTCGGCGGGGTGAACGATGCGACCGCGCGCGATGTTTCGCTTGCGATGGACTTCCTCGACGCTGGCAAGACCTACACTGCGACGATCTGGAAGGACGGGGAAGGGGCCACCTTCGAGACAGATGCCCGCCACAAGATCGCCTATGCCACGCTGACGGTGAAAAAGGGCGACAAGCTGCCGCTCTGGCTCGCCCCCGGCGGCGGTGCGGCAATCCGCCTGCGCCCCGCCAAGTAGGTGGCTGGGCGGCGGCTGGCGTCGCCTTTTCGGCTGGAATACTTATGCATGCTGAAGTCCCGGTCAAACGGGTCTAGGAAGCCTTGCGGGCCGCGCGGCGCGCAGCCCGGATAAGGAGTATGCCGCCCATGGCCGCCACCAGTTGTTCCGCCTTGCTCCTGTTCGGCGCGACCGGTGATCTTTCGCGGCGCATGCTGCTGCCTTCGCTCTATGCGCTTCATGAAG
>JAIXYF010000081.1 GCA_027490345.1 Novosphingobium sp. | reverse complement strand
GTAGGAAAAGGCCTTGACCGTGATCAGCCCGAGCTTGGAGGAGGCCCCCAGAAACACGAAATCGCCGTCGATCGCACGGCGCGGCCCGGCTTCCGAACCGAAGATCGTGTTTTGCTGGATGGCATACGTTCCATCGAGGCTGACCGGGCCCAGTGTGGCCTCAGCGCGCACGGCATCGAAGGTCTGCTCGTTCTGCCGCCAACTGACCGAACCGACGAACCGTTGGTCATCAAGGTTGATCCGCTGCCGCCCCAAGGTCAGCGCGAAGTTCTTGGTCTTATACATGATCTGCGCGCGGTTGAGGTCGATGCTTTCGGCATCGGGCACATTGGCAAACTGCGGGCGGCGCTGCGGATTGCCGGGAAGCGGGAAAGGAAAAGCGTTGTATTGCTTTGAAATTGCAAGCAGGCCTTCAGCTTCTACCAGCACCGAAAGGTGCGAAGGCGCGTGCTTCAGTTCAACGCCTGAGCGCAGCCGGATGGTCAGCGCATCGGCATCGACGGTCGGCTGATCGATACCCTCATAGCGAATACGCGCATCGATGATCGGATCGAGCGTCAGCCCATCGCCAATCGGTACCGGATCGCCAAAGGCGGGTGTTCCTGCTGCGTGCGCAGGGTAAGCGAGTGTGATCGGCGACGCGAGCAGCGCCGCCGCCAGTGTGATGGTCTTCATAGTCCCTGATCCCCCTGATTTGGGCCGATCAGGCATCCTCTCGGTCGCGGTTCAGGCCGCTTTTTGCCGATCCGGCGCTTTTGGCCCGTGATCATATTCCGCCAGGAAGTGCAGCACTTCCTGCCGGTAGGCGTAGAACATTGGATGCCCCAGCAATTCCTTGCGGTCACGCGGGCGCGGCAGATCGACCTTGAGCACTTTGCCGATGGTGGCATTGGGTCCGTTGGTCATCATCACCACGCGGTCGGCCAGCAGGATCGCCTCGTCCACATCGTGGGTCACCATGATCGCGGTGACTTTGGTGCGGTTCCACACTTCGACCAGCACATCCTGCAGATCCCAGCGGGTCAAGCTATCGAGCATCCCGAACGGCTCATCCAGCAGCAGCAAGCGCGGTGAAAGCGCAAAGGCGCGGGCAATGCCAACGCGCTGGCGCATGCCGTTCGACATGTCGGAGGCCATCTTGTCGCGCGCATCCCCGAGGCCAACCCGGTCGAGGTAGTAGTCAATGATCTCTTTGCGTTCGGCGCGGGTAGCGTGCGGATAGACCCGCTCCACCCCCAGCGCCACGTTCTGCCGCGCAGTAAGCCACGGCATCAGGCTGGGCGATTGGAACACCACGGCCTTGTCTGGCCCCGCCACATCAATCTCGCGGTTGTTCAGGATGATGCTGCCCTGGCTGATATCGTTGAGCCCGGCGGCCATGGTCAGCACGGTCGATTTGCCGCAGCCCGAATGGCCAATGAGCGAAACGAACTCGCCCTTGTCCATCAGGAGGTTGAAATCTTCCACCACGGTCAGCGGGCCTTTGGGCGTGGGATAGACTTTGCCCAGCTTCCAGAATTCCATGTAGCGCCGCGTTGCGCCTTTTGTCGCTGCATCGAGATAGGCCTGCGGCGGCCCGGAATCCGATTTCAGCGCCAGATCCAGCGGTGTGACATTGGGAAGACTGCCATATTCGCTGTTCTTGGCTGCCTTTTCGCCTGCCAGCCCGCCAAGGTACGTCACGATTTCAGTGCGCAAGGACTGGAATTCGGTGCTGTCGTTCACCGCCTCCCGGTCGCGCGGGCGCGGCAGGTTAACCGGGAAGATGCGGCCAATCCGCGCGGCGGGCGCAGGGGTGAGCACGGCCACCCGGTCGGCCAGCAGCAGCGCTTCATCAACATCGTTGGTAACGAGGATGATCGTGCGCTTTTCCTCCTCACGGATGCGGTCGATCTCGTCCTGCAATTTGGCGCGGGTCAGCGCATCGAGCGCGGAAAGCGGCTCGTCGAGCAGGAGGATTTCCGGCTCCATCGCCAGCGCGCGGGCCACTGCGACCCGCTGGCGCATTCCGCCGGAAAGCTGCGCGGGCTTGCGGTCCATCGCATGGCCCAGCCCAACCAGCTTCACCTTCTGCTGCACCAGCGCGGTGCGCGCCTCCTTGGTGCGATCCTTGTGAACGGAATCAACCGCCAGCGCGACATTCTGCTCCACGGTCAGCCAGGGAAACAGCGAGTAGGACTGGAACACGAGGCCCCTGTCCTTGCCCGGCCCGTCAACTGGCTTGCCGCGCAGCAGAATCTCGCCTGCATCGGGCTCCACCAGCCCGGCAATAGCCGAAATCAGCGTGGTCTTGCCTGCGCCAGAGAAACCTAGGATGGCAATAAATTCGCCTTCCTCAACATCAAGGTCAATTCCGCCGAGCACCTGCGACACACCACCGGATTTGCCGCCATAGCTTTTGCGCAGGTTCCGGATCGAGAGGATCGTGGCCATCTTCGCTGCTCCTTTCAGACGCGGTTGCGGCTGACGAAGGCCTGCATGGCCATCATCACGCGGTCGAGAGCAAAGCCGATCAGGCCGATCACCACGACAGCCACCATGATGCGGGCGAGGGACTTTTCCGAACCGTTCTGAAATTCATCCCACACGAACTTGCCAAGGCCGGGGTTCTGGCTGAGCATTTCCGCCGCGATCAGCACCATCCAGCCCGTGCCGAGCGAGAGCCGCATACCCGTGAAGATGTAAGGCAGTGATGATGGCAGGACGAGCCGGGTCAACCGCGCAAACCAGCCAAGCCGCAGCACGCGCCCCACCGCGATCAGATCCTTGTCGATGCTGGCAGTGCCGATGGCGGTGTTGATCAGCGTGGGCCAGAGCGAGCACAGCATGACCACCACTGCAGAGATGATGAAGCTCTTCGCCATTGTCGGATCATCGCTGGTGACAGACGCTGAGACGACCATGGTCACGATCGGCAGCCACGCCAGCGGGCTGATCGGCCGCATCACTTGCACCAGCGGATTGATCGCGGCGTTGACCCGCTTTGACATGCCCGCCACCAATCCGAGCGGGACCGCCAGCAAAGTGGCCAGAAGGAAGCCCGCAGCCACGGTTTCAAGGCTGGTGAAGATCTGATCGATGAACGTTGGCGGGCCGGTATAGACATAGCCCGCAGCGACCGCTTCGGCTGCCGCAACGCGCGAAGCGGCGGCTTCATCGAGCAAGCCCAAAAACGCCGTCCACACGTCGCCCGGCCCGGGCAGCGCCCCAAGCGAGGTCTGAACCAGCGGCGCAAGCATGGCCCAGAGCGCCAGAAATACGCCGATGCCCAGTATGGGCGGCCATGCCGCTTCGAACAGCGCACTTCCTGATGGCAGCTTGATGCCAAATGGCAGTGCGCGAGCTGGCGCGGCGTGGGCTGCTTCTGCCGCAGGCTGCACGGCAGCGCTTTCTGCCGCCGCGCGGGGTTCGATCTCCATCAATGCGTCCTTGCGGATGGGTACGGCGTTCATCGGGCTGGTTCCTGTCGTGCGGGACGCGGATGTTTACTTGACGCCTGCGGGCGTAACTGTTTGGCCCGGCTTCAGGCCAATGGCGAAGCTGGCGGCATAAGCGGCTGGCTTGTGCGCATCGAAGG
>JAIXYF010000322.1 GCA_027490345.1 Novosphingobium sp. | reverse complement strand
GCCCAGCGGCGCCAGGCCCTTCTTCGCGGCGACGGCGGCTTCCATCAGCACGACGGCGGCGGAGCCATCCGAAAGCTGGCTGGCGTTGCCCGCCGTCACGATGCCACCTTCGATCACCGGCTTCAGCGCCTGCAGGTTCTCCAGCGTGGTCGAGGGGCGATTGCCCTCGTCCTTGGTGAGATGCACCTCCTGCATCGTGATCTCGCCGGTTTCCTTGTTCTGCACGCCCATCGAACTGGTGGTCGGCACGATTTCGGCATCGAACTTGCCCGCGGCCTGCGCGGCAGCGGTGCGCTGCTGCGCTTGCAGGGCATATTCGTCGCAGGCCTCGCGGCTGATGTTATAGCGCTTGCCGACCGTTTCGGCGGTCTGCAGCATCGGCATGTAGACCGCATTGTGCATGGCCACGAGGCTGCGATCGGGCGCAACGCGCATGTCCTTGGTCTGGACGAGGCTGATCGATTCCTGACCACCAGCGGCGACGACATCCATGCGGTCGACAATGATCTGCTTGGCGGCGGTGGCGATGGTCATCAGGCCCGAGGAGCACTGGCGGTCCATGCTCATGCCCGAAACGGTGACGGGCAGGCCCGCCCGCAGCGCAACCTGCCGGGCGATATTGCCAGCCTGCGCGCCCTGCTGCAGCGCTGAGCCCCACAGCACGTCGTCCACCTCGCCGCCCTCGATCCCGGCGCGGGCCACGGCGGCCTCCAGCGAAAGCGCGCCAAGCGTGGCGCCAGCAGTGGCGTTGAACGCGCCCTTGTAGGCGCGCCCGATGGGGGTACGGGCGGCGGAAACGATTACGGCATCACGCATGAGTGTTCTCCTTGGGATCATTGAGGGGCGCTTGGGCAATGGGATTTCCGCCGAACTGATCACGAAGCTCCCGCTTCAGCACTTTGCCGATGGGGCTGCGCGGCAGTTCGCTCACCACTTCGATGCGGGCGATACGTTGGGTCTTGCCCAGTGCGCGGTTGGCCTCCGCGCGGATGGCTTCCAGGTCAGCGGCCGGATCGGCCAGCACGATCACGGCCAGCGGGGTTTCGCCCCATTGATCGGACGGCACGCCGACAACGGCGGCTTCCTTCACCGCGCTCTGGCGAGTGAGTTCGGCTTCCAGATCGGTCGGGTAGATGTTGAATCCGCCTGAAATGATCATGTCCTTGGCGCGGTCCATCAGGATGAGGAAGCCGTCCTCGTCAAACTTGCCCACATCGCCGTGGCGCAAATAGCGGTGGCCGTCCTTGTCATGCCATTCCATCTCGCGCGTCTTGGCGGGCTGGCCATGGTAGCCGTTCATCATGATCGGCGATCGGCCGACGATTTCGCCCACTTCGCCCTGCGGCAGTTCGTTGCCCTGCTCGTCGATGATCTTGATGACATGGCCGGGCGAGGGGCGGCCGACGGTGTGGAGCTTGTCGGGGAATTCATGCGCGACAAGGTTGGTGGTCGCGCCGCCTTCCGTCAGCCCATAGCCTTCGACAAGGCCGCCGGGCCAGCGTTTCAGCACATCAGCCTTGAGCCAGGCCGGGAACGGCGCGGAGGTGCAGGTCTTGAGCCGGTAGGACGAGAGATCGAAGCTATCGAAATCGGGATGCTCCATGATGCGGCGATATTGCACCGGCACCAGCATGGCGTGCGTCACGCGCTCGCGCTGCGAAAGTTCGAGGAAGCCGCGCGCATCGAACTTCTTCATCAGCACGACTTTGCCCGCCGCCGTCAGCGTGGGCAGGAAGCTGACGAGCGTCGTGTTCGAATAAAGCGGGGTCGAGCAGATCGTCGCGCTGTTGTCATCAAAGCCCGAGCCAAGCCCCCGCCGCACGTATTCATGGCGCATCTGGTGCGATTGGACGATGCCCTTGGGGCTGCCGGTCGTGCCCGAGGAATAGATGATGTTGAAGGGGTCTTCGGGTGCGGGAAGGCGCTCTTCGGGCTTGGTACCTGCTGGCGCGATCCATTTCGAAAAGGGCAGCCCGGCGTCGCTGTCATCCAGCGCGATGCGCTTGACGTGCGCGGGGAAGGGCAGGCCCGCAAGCCCCTCTGCCATCGCCTTGTCGAGCAGCAGCACACGGCTGGTGCTATCGGCCAGCATGGCCAGCACGGTGGCGGGTGCGGCGGTCGAGGTCAGCGGCGCGGCCACTGCGCCTGCCCGCAGCGCGCCGAGGAAGGCGATGCCGGTGTTCACCGAATTGCTGGCCGCGATGGCGACAGGCTCGTTGGCTTCAACCCCCTCACGCTGGAGCGCGGCGGCCACGCGGTCGAGCATCGCATCGAGATCGGCCCACGAGATCCCCGAGGTCTCGTCGGCTATCGCGATGGCATCACCCCGCCGCGCCGCGTGGGCGCGCAGGATCACGCTCAGCGGGGTGAACGGGCTCGCAATGATATCCTCGATCCGCATGGCCGCCTCTCGTCCTTCAATCGAACGCTTCGCCCGCCGCAGCCAGCCGCGCGAGCAGCGGGGCAACCGGCAGGCCGTGCTTTTCAAGGCCCGCGACCACTGTACCCAGGCCGATATGGCTGGCCCAGAACATCGGGCCGCCGGTCCATGCGGGCCAGCCATAGCCATTGAGCCACACCGTATCGATATCCGAAGCGCGCTGCGAAATGCCTTCCTCAAGGATCAGCGCGCCTTCGCTGATCATCGGATAGAGCAGGCGCTCGATAATCTCTTCCGCATCGATGCTGCGCTGCGGCTTGCCTTCTTTGGCGGCCCATTCGGCAATCAGGCCGCGCGTGAGTTCTGCCGGGGTGCGCTGGCGGTTCTCGTCGTAGTCATAAAAGCCCTTGCCGGTCTTCTGGCCCCAGCGCCCCTGTGCGCACAGGGCCTCGCGCAAGGTCTCGATGCGGCTGGGATCGCGGTGCCAGCCGATATCGAGGCCCGCCAGATCCGCCATCTGGAACGGACCCATCGGGAAGCCGAAGGCCAGCAGCGCGTTGTCCACCTCGGCAAAGTCTGCGCCTTCCATGATCAGCGCATTGGCCTGTTCTTGCCGCGTGCCGAGCATGCGGTTGCCGATGAAGCCGTGGCACACGCCCGAGACGACCGGCACTTTGCCGATCTTGACCGAGAGCGCCATGACCGTGGCGAGCACATCGTTCGCGGTGGCCGAACCG
>JAIXYF010000409.1 GCA_027490345.1 Novosphingobium sp. | reverse complement strand
ATCAGCCAACTGCAGTTCGAGCTGGAGGATGAACTTGTCAACCACGCGGCTGACGACTTCGGGCGGCAGGTAGGCAAACGGCACGATGGCATCGAGCCGGTTGCGGAACTCCGGCGAGAACATCTTCTTCACCGCTTCGTCGCCTGCGTCCGCCTTCGACACATCGCCGAAGCCTATGCCGTTGCGCGCCATATCCGAAGCGCCGGCATTGGTGGTCATCACCAGCACCACATTGCGGAAATCAACCGTTTTGCCGTGGTGATCGGTAAGCCGGCCGTTGTCCATCACCTGCAGCAGGATGTTGAACAGATCGGGGTGCGCCTTCTCGATCTCGTCGAGCAGCAGCACGCAATGCGGCTGTTGATCGATGGCATCGGTAAGCAGCCCGCCCTGATCGAACCCAACATAGCCCGGGGGTGCACCGATCAGGCGGCTGATCGAATGGCGCTCCATGTATTCGGACATGTCGAAGCGCTGTAGCGGGATGCCCATGATCTGGGCGAGGCTGCGCGCCACTTCGGTCTTGCCTACGCCAGTGGGGCCGCTGAATAGGAACGAGCCGATGGGCTTGTCCGGATCGCGCAGGCCTGCGCGGCTGAGCTTCATCGCGCTCGCCAGCACTTCGATGGCCTTGTCCTGGCCGAACACCAGCCGCTTCAGATCGCGGTCGAGATGCTCGAGCACCTTCTTGTCATCGCTCGAAACCGACTTGGGAGGGATGCGCGCCATCGTCGCGATGACTTGCTCGATCTCGCGCGCGGTGATCACCTTCTTGCGCTTCGAAGGCGGCACCAGCATCTGCATCGCGCCAACCTCGTCGATCACGTCGATCGCCTTGTCCGGCAGCTTGCGGTCGTTAATATAGCGCGCCGAAAGCTCCACTGCGGTTTTGATGGCGTCGGGCGTGTAGCGGACCTTGTGGTGTTCTTCGAACGCCGTGCGCAGACCTTTCAGGATCTTGATCGTGTCTTCGATGGTCGGCTCATTCACGTCGATTTTCTGGAACCGGCGGAGCAGCGCGCGGTCCTTTTCGAAATGGTTTCGGAACTCTTTGTAAGTGGTCGAGCCGATGCAGCGAATCGTGCCGCCCGAAAGTGCGGGCTTGAGGAGGTTCGACGCATCCATTGCCCCGCCGCTGGTAGCGCCCGCGCCGATGACCGTGTGGATTTCGTCGATGAACAAGATTGCGTGCGGCATTTTTTCGAGTTCCGAGACGACCTGCTTCAGCCGTTCCTCAAAATCACCACGATACCGTGTTCCGGCGAGCAGTGCGCCCATGTCGAGCGAGTATATCACCGCTTCGTTGAGGACTTCTGGCACATCCCCTTCGACGATCTTGCGCGCAAGGCCCTCCGCAATCGCGGTTTTGCCCACGCCTGGATCGCCCACATAAAGCGGGTTGTTCTTGGATCGGCGGCACAGGATCTGGATCGTACGGTCCACTTCCGGCCCGCGACCAATCAGCGGATCTACCTTGCCGCTCAGCGCCTTTTCATTGAGGTTGACGGTGAACTGATCGAGCGCTGAATCTTTCTTCGTTCCGCTCTTGGCTTCGGCTTTTTCTTCCTGCTGAGGCTGCGCCTCCTCGCTACCTTTGGGGCTGCGGTTTTCAACCTGGCGGCCTCCCTTGCCAATGCCGTGGCTGATAAAGCTCACCGCATCGAGACGGCTCATGTCCTGCTGTTGCAGGAAGTAGACGGCGTAAGAATCCCGCTCCGAAAACAGTGCGACCAGAACGTTAGCGCCTGTGACGGTGTCCTTGCCCGAAGATTGCACATGCAGGATTGCGCGCTGGATCACCCGCTGGAAGCCCGCTGTGGGCTGCGGATCTGCCTTGTCCTGCGTCTTGAGCGACTGGTATTCTTGGTCAAGGTACTGACGGACTACCTCTCCGAGGTCGCCCAGATCCACACCGCAAGCTTGCATGACCTGTGCGGCATCCGGATCGTCGATTAAGGCTAGCAGCAGGTGCTCCAGCGTCGCGTACTCATGGCTCCGCTCCGAGGCATTGCTGAGCGCAGAGTGGAGCGTCTTTTCAAGGCTTTGCGCGAAACTGGGCATAACTCGTCCTTTTGGTCGGCTGGGGTATAGCCGATCTCGGCTGTTTCCCTTGCGGGAAGTGAATCCGCTTGCGCTTTTCCGGAGTCGCAGACTCTTGGTGCAGAAGATATGGCACGCGAGTGTTTAAGCCCCGATCGCGAGTAACATGGGTATTCCGCCCGCTCTCGTGAAGGGCGGAACGCATTATGATCCACTGCCCTGTGGTGAAGGTGAGCCAAACAGGGCCTCTGCCGCCTTCCGATGCGCTGCCGCCTTATCGCGGTGCGCTCTCACTCGGGCGACTTCTGCTTCAAGTAACGCAATGCGCGCATCAAGTTCGTGATGGGAATAGCTGTCGAGCAATTCCAACGCCAGTTGGCTGGCAAGATCGCCCTTGGGGCGCGGACGCTCATCTCGTTCCATACGACAGCACTTTGTGGCCGGTTCAGCCTTGCTGTCAACCGGCTCCGTAGGTACTTGGCGCAGCGACGGGTTTGCCAATCCGCAGCACAGCGAGATATCACAAAGTGCGCCATCTGCGGGCCACATTGGATCAAGGGGGGCATGGCATGAAACCAGTACCAGCAACAATGACTGCCATGGGCTTTGATGCGCCCGGCGCGCCAGAGGTGCTGCGGCCTGAAACTCTGGCGGTACCTTCTCCCGGGGCAGGCCAGGTTCTTCTTCGTGTGGCCTTTGCCGGCGTGAATCGGCCTGATGTGATCCAGCGTCAGGGATTTTATCCCCCGCCGCCGGGTGCTTCGCCCGTTCCGGGGCTCGAGGTTGCCGGTCAGGTGGTGGCGGTGGGGGATGGCGTTACCATGCCTTTATCCGGACAGATGGTCTGTGCGCTGGTCGCGGGCGGCGGGTATGCCGAGTACTGTCTTGCTGAAGCTACTCTCTGTCTGCCAGTGCCAACCGGTCTGCCGCTAGCCGAGGCTGCCGCATTGCCTGAAACATTGTTCACGGTCTGGCACAACGTGTTTGAACGTGGCTGGGCGACTGAGGGTGAGCGGGTTCTCGTCCACGGCGGGACCAGCGGTATCGGCACAATGGCGATTTTGCTGGGCAAGCTGTTTGGTCTTGAAGTTATTGTCACATGTGGCGGCCCGGAGAAATGCGCTGCCGCTCTGGCGCTTGGTGCAACTCATGCAATCGACTACAAGACCCATGATTTCGTCGAGGAGGTTCACCGGATGACCGGTGGAGCGGGCGTTCATCTGGTGCTCGACATGGTGGCAGGCGAGTATGTCGGCCGGAACATCAAATGCCTTGCTGACGATGGGCGGCACGTGACTATTGCGGTCCAGGGGGGCGTGCGGGCCGAACTCAACATGGCCGAAGTCATGCGGCGCCGGATCACCCTGACTGGTTCGACGCTTCGGCCACGATCAAATGAATTCAAAAGCTTGCTGGCGGATGAGATTCATCAGACTGTTTGGCCACTGGTGGTTGATGGGCAGCTGCGCCCTGTCATGGACAAGGCTTTTCCGCTAAGGGAAACGGCGGCAGCTCATGCACGGATGGAAGCTGGCGCACATATCGGAAAGATCGTGCTTTCGATTGATGAGCAGACTGCCTGACGCGCGGCGAAGCCGAATCGGCGGGAATGGGCTTGCCGTAAGACGCAGGCTCGCCTACATCACAAACAAGATGGCCGCTCCGCAAGGGGTGGCCCTTATTGTTTCCGCTGTCCGGAGGGGCTCCCCTTGAGCAACCAGTCCACCTATCCTCTGATGCCCCACGCCACGGCATCGTGGCTTGTTGACAACACTGCGCTCACGTTTGAGCAGATCGCCGAATTCTGCGGCCTGCACATACTTGAGGTTCAGGCGATGGCGGATGACCTCGCCGGTGCCAAGTACACTGGCCGTGATCCGGTTCATTCCGGAGAGTTGACCCAGAGTGAAATCGAACGCGGGCAGGCAAGCCCAGACTATCGTTTGAAGATGCAGAAAGCACCGATTTCCGTTAGCCGCACCAAGGGGCCGCGTTATACGCCAGTCTCAAAGCGGCAGGACAAGCCCGACGGCATCGCGTGGATTCTTCGCAACCACCCGGAGATTTCGGATGCTCAGGTCGGCAAGCTGATCGGTACTACACGTAACACGATCGCTGCGATTCGGGACCGCAGCCATTGGAACATCTCCAATATCAACCCTAAAGATCCCGTCACGCTTGGTCTGTGTTCGCAACGTGAACTTGATGCCCTTGTTGCGAAGGCGGCAAAACGTGCGGGTATCGAAGAAGATGATACCGCCAGCAACCTGCGGCTTGGGAACGACCGGGAAGCGTTGATCGAGGAACTCCGTGCTGAACGGGATGCGCAGGTCAAGGCTGCCTCTCAGGCTGCGCAGGAAGCTGAAGCAGCGGCATGGCTCGAAGCGCGCCGTGCAGAAGGCGTTTCTGATAGCTGAGTTCTGCTCGGGTCTTGTTTCGGACAAGAATGATAGCAGGCAGCGCTTTCGCCTTGACGGTGGGAGTGTTGTTTAACTTCCCAGCGTGAGTGTGGTTTCCGGGTCAACAGGATCGAGGCCATGGTTGAGGTGGCCATTGATATGGGCACCTTGTTCGATTGTTAGCGCTTCATACTTGATGTCACCGTGGATCTTCGCCGTGTTGAGCACGATGAGATGCTTGACTTCGATCCCACCGCGTACCGTGCCTGCCAGTCGGGCTGTCTGAGCACGAATGGCGCCATGGATCGTGCTTGCTTCGCCCTGAACCAGGGCAGCGCAAGTGATATCGCCTTCTACCCGTCCATCGATATGGAGTTCTGAACTGGCAGAGATATCGCCCTTGATGGCAAGATCCGCTCCCAGAACCGAGAAGGTAGGGCTCGCCATCGGGTTAGTTTGGCCTGCTGCCCGAGCGGACAGGTCCGCTCCCGGCGCGGGTTTCTTGGAAAACATGTGGCATCGCCTCCAGAAACGGGCGGGGATCGACTGGACGGTCAGCGATCCTCACCTCAAAATGCAAATGCGGGCCGGTTGACCGGCCGCTATTGCCGATTGAACCGATCACATGGCCTGGGCCAATGCCCTGGCCGATTCGAGCTTCGATTCGCGACATGTGAGCATAACGGGTCAGCAAACCATTGCCGTGGCTGATCTCGACGCAGTTGCCGTATCCCTGCTTTACGCCCGTGAAGCTGATGGTTCCTGCAGCGGCCGCGCGGATAGGCGCACCGATCGGGCCGCGGAAATCCAGACCGGCATGAAAGGCGCCGCCTCCGGTGAAAGGATCGACGCGGTATCCAAAGCCGCTCGATATGGTATCGAGACTTGCTGGTAGCGTATTGGGGATACGCACGAGGGCCTGCTCCAAAGCATTCATGCGTTCAAGGCTGGCTCCGAACCGGGCAAACCGCGGATCGATGGTGGCGCCTGACCCTGTTGCCAAAGGAATAAGTGGCCCGCCCATCGCCGAACGGTCCGAAGTCGCAACGAGAGCCGGGTTTAGGCCGAGTTTGCGTATAGCGGTCATGGCCCGCGCAGAACGCGCATCGGCATATCGCGTCACTGCTTCGATGAACATCAGTTGACGCGCCTCGGTCTGTGCAAGTCCCGTAGCCTCTGGAAGCAACATCGAAGTTTTGCGGACAGTTTTGGCAGCCTCGTCGGCACTATCGGAAACCGAGCCTGATGGCAGCGCGCTCGGCAGTGGTCCGACCATGCCTTGCACGCTTTTCTCGATGAAATCCTGCCGCTTGGCCAGATCATCTGCAACCGCGCCGAGGCCTGAACGATATTGCGCAACCCGGCTTTCAGCGGTTGCCACAGCGGCTTCGCGTTCAAGCAGGGAGACTTGGTTGTAGCCAGCGACGGCCTGGCTGATAACCATCCATCCTATCATGCCCGCCCATATGAATACTGCCGCAGCAATGCCGCCAGCTATTCGCAACTGGAGGCGTGAAGACACGCGAATGAAGCGGACGTTGCCGTTCGAGCGCATAAAAAACTCGCGATCCGGGAACCAGCTGCGCGCCCGTGCCGCAATTGCATGCAGGCGCTTGGGCGGACGCCCGCCATGCTTTGGCGGGCTCGCCTTGGACCGAGATCGAACTGGAAAAATGGCAACCCCCGTGGCTCGCGGTGCCGTTTGTTCCGCGCGAGCCAGCCGCCTAGTCTCACCCTACGTAATGGTCGAATCTTCAGGGTGGTCTGCAGGATGAGACGTGCGAGTCCGGCGACGAACCGCTTCACGGATGTCATCTTCGTCACGTGCTCCCCTAGCGAATCGTCGGGTTCTCGCGTTTTGTCATCTGCTCTCTGACGATTCGCCAGCAGACGAAGCGGCCGCAAACCCATTCAGGCTGACAGCGGCAGTGCGGGGTGATAAGGGCGCGTCATGAATGCGCTCATTTCTTCAACCTCCGCTTCGGCGGTGGCCACTGCTGATGCGGCAGCCTTGCTTGAACGCCTCGCTCGCGAGGGCCGCGTCGCTCAACGCGGGTTGGCGAAGATGCCATCGGCGGCGCGCGGCGCAGCGTTGCGCCTGGGTGCCGATGCACTGCGCCGTTTTGCACCTGAAATTCTGGCAGCCAATGCGCAGGACATCGCCGACGGCACAGCGGCGGGGCTTTCGGCCGCGATGATTGACCGCTTGAAGCTGGATCCCGCCCGTATCGAGGCAATGGCCCTTGCGGTGGAGCAAGTGGCTGCGCTGGATGATCCGGTTGGCCAGATCATCGACGAGACCATGCGGCCCAATGGCATAATCCTGCGCCGCGTGCGTGTTCCCATTGGCTTGATCGGCATTATTTATGAGAGCCGCCCAAACGTGACGGCAGACGCCGCGGCGCTGTGTATGCGGTCTGGTAACGCAGCGCTGCTGCGAGGCGGCAGCGAAGCGGCGCGGTCGAACAAGGCAATTCATGCTGCATTGGCCGAAGGGCTGGTGGCAGGCGGTGCCCCTGCAACTGCCATCCAGCTTGTACCCACGCAAGACCGGGCAGTGGTTGGTGCGATGCTTGCGGCAAGCGGTCTGATCGACATGATTGTCCCACGCGGCGGCAAAAGCCTTGTCGCGCGGGTTCAGGCCGATGCGCGTGTCCCGGTCCTTGCCCAGCGGGATGGAATCAACCATACGTTTATCGACCGGGCTGCGGAGCCCGGGATGGCAAGGGATATCGCCCTGAACGCCAAAATGCGGCGCACCGGCATCTGCGGTGCAATGGAAACTCTGCTGGTAGACGCGCGTTTTCCCGATCCCCATGGGCTGGTAGAGCCGCTGATCGCTGCGGGCTGCGCATTGCGCGGCGATGCCCGTGCCTGCGCGATCGATTCCCGCATTGCACCAGCCGAAGCTACGGATTGGGATACGGAATATCTTGATGCGGTGCTGTCGGTCGCGGTCGTGGATGGTCTCAACGATGCGCTGTCGCATATTGCGAGGCATGCCTCGGGCCATACGGATGCAATCGTGACCGAGGATGCGGAGACTGCAGCGCGCTTCCTTTCCGAAGTTGATAGCGCAATCGTGATGCATAATGCCTCCAGCCAGTTTGCCGATGGGGGCGAGTTCGGGCTGGGCGCTGAAATCGGCATTGCAACCGGGCGGCTCCATGCGCGCGGGCCGGTCGCGCTCGAAGGCTTGACCACCTACAAGTGGCTGGTTCTCGGAACGGGGCAGGTCCGACCCTGAAACCCGTTCTTACCGGTCTGCTTGGCGGCAGTTTCAACCCGGCGCACGGAGCGCATCGCCGGATCAGTCTCTTTGCGCATCAGGCGATTGGCTTTAACGAGGTCTGGTGGCTGGTTTCTCCTGGCAATGTCCTCAAGCCTGTTGACGACATGGCGCCTCTGCCTCTGCGCTATGCATCGGCCATGTACATGGCTCGCCGCGCTCCCATCCGGGTGACCACCATCGAGGCTGACTTTGGAACGCGCTACACCCTCGATACGCTTCGCCGCATCAAGCGCCGTTATCCGCGTCGGCGCTTTGTCTGGCTCATGGGAGCCGACAATCTGGCCCAATTCCACCGTTGGCGGGGGTGGCGCAGCATTGCGCTTGAGATGCCGATTGCCGTTGTCGCCCGTCCGGGATATGATGCAGCCGCTATGACGAGCCCCGCCATGGCCTGGCTGCGCCGGTGGCGCCTGCGGAACAGCCAGAACCTTGTTGGCGCCAAGCGGAGCGCCCCAGCGCTGGTCATACTGCGCTTCGACCCCGATACACGCTCGGCTACGGATATCCGTGCTGCCGATCCGGATTGGTATAGCCGCTATGCACGCACCCATTACCGCGACATGCTGACGCATCGGCCTATCAGGTCTGAGCCAAAAGCTGGTAAGCGGTGAGCAGATTGGTGTCGTCAAAACCCAGGTCAATCAACCGTCAGCCATGGAGACCATCGTCAACCTCATGACAAGCGTACACCTTTCGCCGGTGGATACCGGCACCACCCAGAGCTCTGCCCCGAGTTCTTCATCCCCGTCGCCGATGGCTGCGTCAGGTTCTCTTCTAGATCTGGTGCTGCGCTCGCTCGACGATGATCAAGCGCAGGACGTCGTCACGATCCCGCTGGAGGGCAAGAGCTCAGTATCCGACCACATGGTGATCGCGTCGGGCCGCTCGACAAGGCAGGTTGCGACAATGGCCCAGAAGCTCGCTGAGCGGATCAAGCATGGCGGCTTCGGCCATGTCCGGATCGAAGGGCTGCCGGCAGCTGATTGGGTCCTGATCGATGCCGGTGATGTCGTCATCCACGTGTTCCGTCCGGAAGTTCGCAGCTTCTACAATCTCGAGCGCATGTGGGCGTTCGGCGATCAGGGCGCAGCCTGACGTCGCCGCTTCGCCTTGCCCGCAGGGAAATACATAGATTCCGGCCTTCGCCGCAGTTCTGGGTAAGAGAAGTGTTCTATCCAAACGCATCGGCTCGGCTGCTCTAGCGCTTTGGACTATCATGTTTCTTGAGCCAGCAGGTGATTCCACCGGCTGCGCAAACGCTCTAGGGCGCAACCATGCTGCTTCACGTGATCGCCCGCGGGAAAATTGGACGTTCGCCCGAAGCCGAACTGGTCGAACGCTATGCGCGGCGGATTTCATGGGGTTTCAGAGTAACCGAACTGCCAGACAGGGGCGGGATTGTGCCAACGCCTGCTGCAAGGCCATTCCGCACGGTTGCTCTCGATGAACGCGGGGCGAACCTGACATCGTCTGCTCTCGCAGCGCAACTTGGCCAATGGCGTGATGAGGGAGTTCGCGAGACCCGGTTTCTCATCGGGGCTGCAGATGGCCATGATGCGGGACTGCGGGGCGAGGCCGATCTTCTGCTCGCGTTCGGCGCCGCTACCTGGCCGCACATGCTTGCCCGTGCGATGCTAGCGGAGCAGCTGTGGCGAGCGGTCAGCATCTTGTCTGGCCACCCATATCACCGGGAAGGGTGAAGCCGTGACGTCACGCAAAGCATTCCTTGCCTTGACCTTGGCGCTGGCCTGCGTAGCTGGATGGCAGGGGCTTGCCCAGGAAGCTCCATTTGAAAGCGCGGACCAGGCCGGCGACGCTCTGCGCGCAGCGACACGCTCGCTCAAGGAAGCACGAGCGCGCGGCGACGCTCTGGAAGAAGCGGCCCGGCGGGCGACAGCGGCCGCCGATCGCACGGCTAGCGAGGCCGCGGCAGTCGCAGCGCGGATCCAGCAATCCGAGGCAGAGATTGCGTTGGCGCAAGCCCGGATTCGTGAGATTGACCGGCAGCGGGCCGCCCTGCGATTGCGGATCGCTGCCCGGCAGGAACCCGTTGTGCGCCTGACCGCTGCTTTGCAACTGATGTCCCGGCGGCCACTGGCCTTCAGTCTGGTGCGAGCGGATTCCGTCCGCGAGACGGTCTATTTGCGAGCGGTTCTTGAAACCATGCTTCCAGAAGTCCAGCGCCGGACTGCTGGTCTGCGTTCGGAGATCGTGCGCGGCCGCCAACTGCAGGACAGCGCGCGCCGCGCCGCCGTTCAGCTCAAGGCAAGCGAAGACGCGCTGACTCTCCGACGTCAAAAGTTGGTCGTGCTGGAAAGCAGGCAGCGGATCGCGTCCCGCAGTGCGCAGGGAATAGCGAGCCGCGAAGCGGATCGCGCGCTCGCCCTTGCCGAAGAGACCCGCGATATTGCCGTTCTGATGGAGCGCTTGCGTGCGGATGGTAGTCTTCGCAGCCGGTTGGCGGCGCTCCCCGGGCCTGTGCCCCGACAGGATCGTCCGGGCTCCATGCTGGTTCTCGATGCCAGTCCGCCTTCGCGAAAGGCTGGCAACGAGCTGTCCTGGATCATGCCGGTTGGTGGCCGGATCGTGAGCGGATTCGGCGACGCAACCGGGGATGGGAGATCCCTCGGGGTGACGCTTGCTCCGGCAGCCGGCGCGCAAGTCGTCGCCCCTGCAGCCGGACGGGTGTCCTTTGCAGGCGATTACCGGGGCTATGGCCGAATCGTCATTATCGACCATGATGGCGGCTGGACTTCGTTGATCACCAACCTTGGCCGCCTTGACGTCGCCGTGGCGGCACGCCTCGTGCAGGGTTCTCCGCTTGGCCTTGCCGGGCCGGGCAGACCCACGGTCGTGGTGGAACTGCGCAAGGACGGCCAGCCGGTCAATCCACTCGCCCTGATCAGCAAATGATTGCCCTTTTGGCTTGGCGCAAGCCCATCTGGCGTTAATCGCAGCGGACCTATAGAAGCAGCACAAGGCTCTGCACTCTCTGCCGAAAGACGATGATGTCGTTCAAGTTTGCTTCTCTGTTTCGCGCCGCAGCGCTTGTCAGTGCGGTTGCGCTCATTCCAGCAGCCACAGCCGGCCTGGCGGCGGTCGACGCACGATCCGGGCCCGAGTTCGGCAAGCTCATGGCGATCTATGAACGGATCAAGACAAGCTATGTAGAGCCTGTCGATGACGACAAGCTGATCAAGGGCGCGATCAACGGTATGCTGGCCGCGCTGGATCCGCACAGTTCCTATCTTGATGCGCGTGATTTCGAGAATCTGCGCACGCAGACGGATGGATCGTATGGCGGCCTCGGTCTTTCGGTAACGCTGGATGATGGCGCGGTCAAAGTAATCGCGCCTACCAAGGGCAGCCCGGCCGATACGGCCGGGGTCAAGGCGGGCGATTTTATCACCCATATCAACGGCAAGCTGATCTACGGAGGCACTCTTGATGAGGCGGTCGATCAGATGCGCGGCCCGCCGGGTACAACCATCAACCTCACCTTGTTCCGCTCAGGCCGCGACGAGCCCATCGAAGTCAAGATCACGCGCCAGATCATCGAACTCAAGCCGGTCGATTGGAAGGTTGAAGGCAGTGTCGGGGTGATCTCGGTTTCCAGCTTCAGCGCCAATGTCGGCAGTGAGGTGCTGGATGCATTCCGGCAGATCAAGACCAAGACCGGTGGCCGTGTCTCAGGTCTGGTGCTGGACCTGCGCGGTAATCCGGGCGGTCTGCTGGATCAGGCGGTTGCACTCTCCGACCTGTTCCTCGATCATGGGGTAATTGTCTCGCAGCGTGGCCGCTATCCCCGGGATAACGAGACCTACAACGCCGAGACTATGACTCCGGGCGACATCGCCAAGGGCGTCCCACTCGTCGTGCTGATTAACGAGGGCTCTGCATCCGCGTCGGAAATCGTCGCCGGGGCGCTGCAGGATCAGCATCGCGCTATCCTGATGGGGCAGCGCAGCTTCGGCAAGGGCAGCGTGCAGACCTTGATGCCATTGACGCGAGATACGGCCCTCAAGCTGACCACGGCCCGGTACTATACGCCATCGGGCCGTTCGGTGCAGGAGGGCGGGATCGACCCAGACATCGCCGTTCCGCAGATTTCGGACCCCGATCTGCGCAAGCGCGCGCAGAAATTTTATCGTGAAAGCGATCTTCGGGGCCATCTTGTGAACGAGATCAAGGATGACAAGGATCTTGAGCGCGACAAGATGCAGGATCCGCGCTTCAAGATGACCCCCGAAGAACTCAAGGCCAAGGGTATCGACGACTTCCAGCTGTATTATGCTCTGCAGACGCTGGCACGGACCGCGCCTCAAGCATTGGTAGCTCGCGGGCGCTGAGGGTATGACCGGCACGGCATCAGGGCCAAGCCGTCTGGCCCACCTTCTTGCGCTGGCAGTGCCGACCGCACTGCTTCTAGCCGTTTACTTCGCGCAGTATGGCTTCGGCCTGGCGCCCTGTGAAATGTGCTGGTGGCAGCGTTATCCGCACTTTGCGGCGATCGCGCTTGCTTTGCCCGCGCTTCTGACCCTGGGCACCCGGATCGGTGATGTGCTTTTGCGATTGGCTGCCCTTGCCCTTGCGGTCAGTGGCCTGATCGGGGCGTTTCACGCCGGAGTGGAGTATGGTTGGTGGGAGGGGCTGACCTCTTGCTCTTCAACTGGTCTTGGCAATGATCCGCTTGCCTCCATCATGAATGCGCCGTTGATCCGGTGCGATACGCCAGCCTGGACTCTCTTTGGGGTGAGCCTTGCGGGTTTCAATTTTCTGATTTCGGTGGGTAGCGCCCTGCTTGTGCTTGTGCTGCTGGGTAACCGCGACAAAGGACCACGACGATGACGGAATCCCGTGAAGCGATGCTGCGGGTCAATCAGGCAGGCGAATTCGGGGCGATCCGGATCTATGCCGGGCAACTGGCAGTCATGGGGGATCGAACGCCGCTTTCTGGCGAGATTGCCGCGATGGCCCAGCAGGAGGCGGTTCACCGCGAGCGCTTCGACGCGCTTCTTATCCAGCGTGGTGTGCGCCCCACGGTGCTGCAGCCCGTGTGGTCTGCGGCCGGGTTTGCCTTGGGCGCAGCGACAGCGTTGATTGGCCCGGAGGCTGCGATGGCCTGCACCGCAGCAATCGAGACCGAGATCGATCGGCACTATACCGAGCAACTCGAACAACTCGGAGACGAAGATCCCGAGCTGGCTGGCATGATCCGCGAATTCCGCGACGATGAACGCGAACATCGTGATACGGCACTCGCCTCAGGTGCCGAGAGGGCGCCAGCCTATCCTTTGCTGTTCAATGCTATCCGCATGGGCTGCCGGGTCGCGATCGCGGTATCGAGGCATATTTGATCCTCGCGGCTTGAACCTCTTCTAGCGCGGACTTCAGCTATCGTTCACGCCGAAGAGGGCCTATACCGAAACGCATTATCCCGGCCGGAGCCCTTGTGATGAAACGCCTTTCCCCCGCTTTGCTCTTTGTCGCGGCATTGGCCGCGGCGCTTCCAGCTGGCGCTTCAGCGCAGGAAAGTGCTGCCGAGAAAATCAACCAGCTCATCATCTATGGGGATGATCCGTGCCCGGCTTCGGCTGACGGTGCGATCACGGTCTGCGCCCGCAAGGACGAGGCCGAACGTTTCCGTATTCCCAAGCCGCTGCGAGAAAACCCCAATGCCTCTGTCAATCAGGGCTGGACACAGCGGGTCAAGGCTTACGAAACGGTTGGTGCTTTTGGTGTCAATTCCTGCTCGCCGGTTGGCGCGGGGGGTGCCACGGGCTGCATGGCCCAGCTGATTAACAGCGCTTACTCCGAAAAGAAGCAGGCCAGCGATGTGCAGTTCGGCAAACTAATCGAAGAGGAGCGCGCGCGGCGTCTCCAGACAATCGATGCAGATACTGCGGCAGAGCAGGCCCGTGTCGAAGTGCTGGAAAAGGAATATGAGGCCCGGCTGAAGCGCGAGCGCGACGGCGAGATGTCGCAACCAACTGCTCCCGCCGCTCCGGCTCCGGCCGCCCCGCTGGCTACTCCTCCCAACCCTTAAGGCTCTTCAGCTCAGGGCAATATCCGGCGCGTCTTCCTGCTTCATGCCCACGGTGTGATAGCCCGCATCGACATGATGCACCTCGCCTGTGACACCCGAGGCGAGGTCCGACAGGAGATAGAGACCTGCTCCGCCGACGTCATCGATAGTGACGTTGCGGCGCAGGGGGGCGTTCATTTCGTTCCACTTGAGGATATAGCGGAAGTCGCCGATCCCGCTCGCGGCCAGGGTCTTGATTGGCCCAGCTGAGAGTGCATTGACACGGATGCCTTGCGGTCCGCAATCATTGGCAAGATACCGCACACTGGCTTCCAGCGCGGCCTTGGCGACGCCCATCACGTTATAGTGCGGAATGACCTTCTCTGCGCCATAATAAGAGAGCGTGAGGATGGAGCCGCCACCGCTGGCCACACCGTTCTCGTCCTCAACCAGCGGCATCATGGCTGCGGCCCGGCGCGTGACGGCAACCATGCTGTAGACCGAGATGTTCATCGTCGTCAGGAAGTTGTCCAAAGACGTGTCCATGAACTTGCCGCGCAACTCGTTCTTGTCGGAAAAGCCGATCGCGTGAACCAGAAAGTCGATGGTCGGCCAGCGCGCGGCCAGCGTTTCGAACGCAGTGTCCAACGCCGTCATGTCTGAAACATCGCATTCGATCAGGAAATCGCTATCAAGGCTTGCCGCCAGTGGCCGCACTCGCTTTTCCAGGGCTTCACCCTGATACGAGAAGGCCAACTCGGCGCCCTGTTCCCGCAGCTTGCGGGCGATGCCCCAAGCAAGCGATTTGTCATTGGCGAGACCCATGATCAGGCCGCGCTTTCCTTCCATCAATCTCGTCATGCGACCTCTTGCTTCAATGATCTCGTCGTACTTGCCCAGACGCCTGATCAAACCTGCCTTGTGCCTGCTCCTCGGGCGTTTCGGCCAGAGCTGCGTTGAGTTCGGCTCCTACGACCATCCCTAGGCCAATCAGCCAAAAAAAGAAAAGAGCGATCATCACACCGGCAAGGCTGCCGTAGGTGAGGTCGTACATGAACAGGTGATGCAGCAGTTTGGGCAGCATCGTGGTCACGATCAGCCACCATAGCGTGACCGTCAGCGCGCCGGGCCACTTGGGATAGATCCGTGCGCTGTAGGCCCCGGGGGTGAGCGAGATAAAGAGAAGCCAAAGCGCGCCAAACAGGACCAGTGCCGGGACGATCCGCGAAAGGGCCAATGCGTCAATCAGCCCTGTTGCCTGCGGAAGCCAGGTGGTGACAGCCTCCATCACTGTTCCGATGACCACTTGCGCCGTGATGGAAAGCAGAATGAGAATGACCGAGGCGATGATCAGACCCGTCGACATGAGCCGATATCGCCAGAACGCATGGACCAGCCCAGTGCCATAGGCGCGGCGCAGGATATCGCGTATCGTCTCGACCAGGCTGCCCACTGTCCAGAGACCGACCAGCCCGCCGATCCAGAGCAGGCCGCCGGTTCGCGCCTCGATCACCCCATGTGCAACCGGCGACAGCACATTAGCGACCACAGGCGGCAGCGCCATCAGCACAGTGTTGACAGCTGCATTCCGGTCCTCCACCTCACCAACCAGCGAAAACAGGGCAGCCCCGGTGATGAAGAACGGGAACAGCGCAATCAGCACCATATAGGCAAAGTTGCCGGCGTGGATCGTGCCGTCATGCGCAACGCCCGTCCAGACGCGGCGCAGCACGTCCATTGCCTGCAAAGGCCACGTTTGCCGAACGCCGATTGCGCCGCCACTGGCCAAGCCTGAGAGCGCGCTGCGTCTGCGCGCTTCAGGTGAAAGATCGGCAACGGGAACGTGCGGATCCCCGGAGCTTAGCGGGCCTTTTGCGCCCCTTTCGGGGAGCCTCGGATCAGACGGCGAACTTGGCACGCAGGTCACGCGTTTCCCGCCAGCCTTCGAGGCGCGCCCTGAGATCGGCATCGTCGACTGGAACGTCCACCAGCAGCGTCACAAGCTGGTCGCCGCGCTCGCCGTTCTTGCGGGTGAAACCGCGCCCCTTGAGGCGCAGTGTCCTACCGCTTGTGCTACCCGGAGCGATGGTCATCATCACCGGGCCTTCCACCGTGGGAATGCGCACTTTTGCGCCAGTGATCGCTTCGTCGATGCTGATCGGCACTTCCAGCCGGATATTGTCGCCATCCCGTTCGAAGTAGGGGCTCGGCTCGATCTCGATGGTCACGATGGCATCGCCGAAGCCGCCCGGGCCGGGTTCACCCTTGCCGCCAAGGCGCACTTGCTGGCCATCGACCAATCCTGCGGGAAGCTTGAGGTCAATCGTCTTGCCGTCGGCAAGGGTCACGCGTTGCGGTTCGCGGCGGGCGGCGTCGGTGAAGGGGACCTTGAGCGTATATGTGGCGTTGGCTCCGCGCGGTGCAGGGCGCCGTCGTCCGCCCGGCCCACCTGCTCCGCCAGCCGTGCTGCCACCCATGCCGCCACGCCCGCCGAACAGTCCTTCGAAGATATCGCCGAGGTCTACACCTTCGCTGCTGCTCTGCCCGAATCCCTCGAAGCCATCATGGCGATAGCCGCGCTGTCCGCCGCCCATGCCGCCGCCCGGCCCGCCCGCACCGAAGCCGAACGGCCCGGCCGGATTGCCTTCTGCATCAATTTCGCCGCGATCGAACCGGGCGCGCTTGTCCTTGTCCGAAAGCAGATCATAGGCACGCGTCACTTCGGCGAAACGCTCAGCCGCGTTCGGTTTGCCTGCGTTGCGGTCGGGATGAAGCTCTTTGGCCAGCGTGCGATAGGCGGACTTTATGTCTTTCTCGCTAGCTGTGCGGGGCACGCCGAGTATCGAATAAGGATCTGCCATAAGCCTAAGCTAGGATTGCACCGGCTTACCCGCAAGGCTCGCTTTGCACTATGGCTGCGCCGGGCTACTGCACCTACCTTCAAAACCGACCAGCAGGACCGTGCCCGTGCATACTGAAACAAGTGAAGCAGCCATTCCGGGCTCCGATCCTTTTGCCATTTTCGAGGTTTGGTTTGCCGAGGCGCAGGCAAGCGAGCCTAATGATCCCAACGCGATGGCGCTGGCGACAGCGACCACGGGGGCGGCGCCTTCGGTGCGGATGGTTCTGCTCAAGGGGCATGGCCCGGATGGCTTCGTGTTCTATACCAATTTCGAAAGCCGCAAAGGCGCAGAGCTGGCCGCCAATCCGCAAGTTGCTTTGCTGTTTCACTGGAAGAGCCTGCGCCGCCAGGTTCGGATCGAAGGCACCATCACGGAAGTGACTGCTGCCGAGGCGGATGCTTATTTCGCCAGCCGGCATCCCGAATCGCGTCTCGGCTCAGCGGCGTCCGATCAATCGCGGCCGCTGCCATCGCGCGAACATTATATGGAGCGCCTCGAAGCCTTGAGGGCACGCTTTCCTGATGGGGCTGTGCCGCGGCCGGCACACTGGTCGGGTTACCGGGTGTCACCTCATGCCATCGAGTTCTGGCAGGACCGCGAATTTCGCTTGCACGAACGCCGCCGCTTCACCCGCTCGGAGAGCGGCGGCTGGACCAGCTCGCTGCTCTTTCCCTGAGTGGGAAGCGAGGCTCGCATGGACATGACCCGCAGCCCCGACCACGGCGATCTCAACCGCCGGGCCGCCTATGCCAGCATCGCGGTGGCCGCTCTGTTGCTCGCCATGAAGGCTTATGCCGTCATCACCACGGGTTCGACGGCGATGCTCGGCAGCCTTGCCGATACCGGGCTTGATCTGGTTGCCAGTCTCGCCACGCTGCTCGGGGTCTGGATCGGAGCGCAGCCCGCTGACGCCAACCACCGCTTTGGCCATGGCAAGGCTGAAGCGCTTGCTGCGATGTTTCAGGTCGTGCTGATTTCCCTGTCTGCGCTTGGCCTGGCCTGGCGGGCGATTGATGCATTCCTTGGCGGCGGCCGGCCGGCAGAGGCAGGGGCGGGGATGCTCGTATCTGTCATCGCCATTGTCGCCACAGTTCTGCTTCTGGCCTATCAGCGTCGGGTGATCCGGGCGACAGGCAGCCTCGCCATTGCGACCGACAACCTTCATTATTCGTCCGACCTGGTGCTCAATCTGGCGGTGATTGCGGCTCTTGCGCTTGATCACTGGTTCGGGATTGCGGGTGCGGACGCCGCATTTGCGTTTGGCATCGCCTTGTGGCTTGGTTGGGGTGCGTGGAATGCGTCGCAATCTGCCATCGAACAGCTGATGGATCACGAATGGCCGCTCGAAAAGCGCGAGCGCTTTCTTGCGGTCGTTTCGCAGCATCCAGAGCTCAAGGGCCTCCATGACTTGCGCACCCGCACCAGCGGCAATCGTGATTTCGTTCAGTTCCACGTCTGGGTCGATGGTCGGATGACCGTGACCGAAGCGCACCGGATCATGGACGAGATCGAGGCCAAGCTGCTTGAGGCGTTTCCCGGCGTGGAAATCCTGATTCATCCCGATCCGGATGGCCATGTCGATGATGTTGCTTTGGCGGCCCATGATCTGCTTGCACGGGCTGCCGACGACAGAAGCCCGGCACTTCGCGTACAGGGCGGCCCCGCAGTCCGCTGAGCGGGTTTCATTCGTCCTGCTGGAACAGGGCAACGAGGTCGCCTAACCGGGCCGTCACCGGATCAAGTCGGTCTTCCTGTGTCTTACCCAGCCGCACCACGACCAGCCGCCGCGATGGCGAGACCAATACAAACTGGCCAAGATGACCAAGGCAGGCAAACAGATCGCGCGGCCCGCGGTCTGGAAAGAGGGCAGGCTTGCCGGTTGTCGGGGTGCGGTTGAGCCAGATCTGCGCACCATACTGCGACTCGCGCGGGGAAGGCGTGACCATGAAGTCGATCCACTGGCGGGGCACGAGCTGCGCACCCGCCACAGCACCGCGATTGCGCAGGAACTCCCCAAAACGTGCCCAATCCCGCGCCGTGCCATGAATCAGGCTCCCACCGATCAAGGTGCCCGAAGCATCGAACTCGGGCAGCATCGAGCGCATGCCCGCAGGCTCGAACAAGCGGGTCCGCAAGTATTCCGCAACGGCCCGGCGGCGGCTTTCCGGATCGGGTGCCGGAGCCAGAACGCGTGCCGCAAGATCGGCCAGAATCACACTGGTCGCACTGGAATAGACCCACTTCCGGCCCGGCTCGTGCTGCAGCGGCTGATCCTCGGCATAGCGCGCCATTGCGTCGCGCCCATCAAGGAACAGCATGCGCACTTCGTCCGACCTCCACGGCGGCGAAATCGCTTCGGCGTGGCGCAGGCCTGATCGCATCTGCAGGAGCTGGCGCAGCGTTATCTCGCCGCGCGGATCGCCCGGCCGTTGCCAGGCCGGTATCGGAGCCGGCTCGTCCAAGCGCAGACGACCATCCGAAATGAGCATTCCGATCATCACACCGGTGATCGTTTTAGCCATCGACCAGCTCACGAAGCGGGTGTTTTCGTGATACCCTGGCCCATAGCGTTCGCCGATGATCCGCCCGCCCCGCATCACGATCACCGCACGGGTTTCAGCCGCATCCTCTGCGCTGAACAGGCCGTCGATCCGGCGCGCCAGTTCTTCACGCGGGATGCCGGGATTTGAGGAGACGGCTCTTAGAGCATCAGCCGAAACAGGAGGCTGCACCGGAGTCTGGACCGGACTGCACCCGATCAGGGCTGGCACAAGCGCCAGGGGGGCGATAAGGGCAAGATACATGCGGGCCATCAGGCGGCCAGCTTTCCTCCAGATCGACCCGGAATGGCAATGGCCAAACCATCTGCTTCCCCCAAACTTGCCTCGCAGACCGCTCAACCGCGCCGCAGGGCCTTGCGCTGGTCGTTCGTGGCGCTTGCCATCTTGGGCGGTGCGGGCGCATTCGTCTGGCCGCAGCTGCATGGCTATGCCGTGACAGGCGCCGCCTATGGGGCTCGGGTTGCCTGTTCGTGCCGGTTCGTCGGCGGCCGACCGCTGGGGGATTGCCGCAAGGACTTCGAACCGGGCATGCAACTGATCACGCTTGCGGAAGATACGTCTGCCCGCAGCGTGACGGCGCGCTTTCCGCTGATTGCGCGGCAGACGGCCACCTATCGACAAGGCTCGGGCTGCGTTCTTGAGCCGTGGGACGAGTAAGACCTACCCTTGGCTGTCCCAAGGCGACGTTGCCTCGATCCAGCCGCCACCGACAACGCGGTCTTCGTCGTAGATCACGGCCGCCTGCCCTGGTGCGACCCCGAACTCGGGCTGAAGGAAGCGAATGGCACAGGGAGCCCCGCTGCCCATGGCGCCCTCGATGACCACTGGGACCGGCTTGGCGAGCGACCGCACTTTCGCACCAAGCTGCGTTCCTACAGGCATCGGCCCGATGCGGTTCGTTTCAACCAGCCTGGCAAAGCCCACTGCAAGCATGGCCTTTGGGCCAACCATCACGCGCCGGGCAGGTGCATCGAGTGCCGTGACATAGAGTGGCTCGCTCTGCCCGCCGATTTCAAGGCCGCGACGCTGGCCGACCGTGTAGTGAATTACTCCGCGGTGGGTGCCAAGCACGGCACCGGTTGCCGCGTGGACGATCTCGCCCGGCGCTGAACCTTCCGGGCGAAGCTTCGTAACGATCGATGCGTAGTCGCCATCAGGTACGAAACAGATGTCCTGGCTATCCGGCTTGGCCGCAACACCCAGTCCCAGCGCGGCGGCCATGGCGCGCACTTCCGATTTGGGCAGGCCGCCCAGCGGGAAGCGCAGGAAATCGAGCTGTTCTTCGGTGGTTCCATAAAGGAAGTAGGACTGGTCGCGTGCTGGATCGACCGCACGGTGCAGCTGCGGGCCATGTGCTCCGGCAATCCGCCGCACATAGTGCCCGGTGGCGAGGCAGTCGGCACCAAGGTCACGCGCCATCGTCAGCAGGTCCGTGAACTTGGGCCCCATGTTGCAGCGAATGCAGGGGATCGGCGTGCGTCCCGAAAGATAATCGTCCGCGAACCGCTCGACGACATCTTCCCGGAAACGGGTTTCATGATCGAAGACATAGTGCGCAATGCCCAGCCGATCAGCGACAGCGCGGGCATCGCGGATATCGTCGCCAGCGCAGCACGCGCCCTTCCTGCCGGTGGCGGCGCCGTAATCATAGAGCTGCAATGTCACGCCGATGACCTCGGCGCCGCTTCTTGCGGCGATCCCGGCCACCACCGAGCTATCTACTCCGCCCGACATGGCAACGACGATTCGCTTCGGCCCCCCAGCGGCGGCAAGCGAAAAAAGGTCAGCGGCCTCGCGTGCATCAAGCGAAGAGGCGGGCGAGGGCTCATTGGAAGGGCGAGGGCCGGCAGAATCACCGCAAGAGCCCGGGTAGTTTTGCATTTGGGCCCCATAGAGCCTTTCCGGGGCAAGCGGCAGGTCTAAAAACGGGGGGGGCTGAGGTCAGTCCGTTTTGGTCAAAACCTAACTCTTGGTGAAGGGCGGCTTTACCCTCCTTTATAGGACTATGGGTTAGGGACCGGCTCATGGAGATGAGATTCCCCGATTCACCGCATGTCATTCCGGACGATTCGAGCCGAAGGCTGCGTCCGCTTGGCTGGAGCGAGCTATGCGCTCGGCTGGTCGCGGCTCACGATACCCGCGGTGCACTCGCCGGCGGCGCAGCGGCAGCTCTGGCCGGAAGTCGGGACAATCATGGCACGGCGGGCACGCAGGCCAGAGAGGGCGGAAGTTTTCACGGGTCCGCTGCGGCGTTGCTCAGATACGTTGAAATGGAAGCTGAAGGCGCTGTTAACCCCGCCTTTTCAGTGAATGGAAATGACACGGCAGGCAATAAGGGCGCAGTTCCCGACGTCGCCCCGCAGCGTCGACCAAACGAGAATCGACATGATTGAGAACCAGAAAATCAAGCCGTCGCAAGTCATTGGTCCGCTTGGCGAACCGTTGACGCTGGATAGCCTGCCGCCCCCTTCGACCACTCGGTGGGTCGTCCGGCGCAAGGCCGAAGTCGTGGCCGCGGTTAACGGCGGGCTGCTTACGATCGACGAGGTCTGTGAGCGCTACAGCCTTACGCTGGAAGAATTCGCCTCGTGGCAGCGCGCGGTTGATCGTTCAGGCATGCAGGGCCTCCGTGTGACGCGCATCCAGCACTACCGCGATCTTTATGAGCGCCAGCTGAAGTTCTGATTGTCTGGCGCGCAGGGGCGCCGGAACGTTCACGATTTCACAATGGCCGTTCCGCAAGTGCGGAGCGGCCATTTGCTTTGGTGTGCCCTAAAAGGCGAATGCCCGGATCCAGTTCTGGTGGCATCGAAGCCACGATGGAATCAAATGTTCATGCTCTTTGTCGAGCCATAATTGTCACTCGTCGGATGGTCCGCTATCCGGTCGGTGGCGTGCGGCATCAGCGTGTCTACCCGCGCTTGCGGGAAGTGATATAGTCAGATAATACACTTCCATCGGGCCAGGGAATACCCAGCCCTGGGATGGCGGCGCCCGACCGGGACTAAGGCACGTGAACGACATGAATTACGAATCGACGATCAAGAACGGGCTGCAGCCAGCTATCGAACCGGCATCGGGCGATGGTGACTTCGGCG
This sequence comes from Novosphingobium sp., assembly GCA_027490345.1. Lineage (GTDB taxonomy): Bacteria > Pseudomonadota > Alphaproteobacteria > Sphingomonadales > Sphingomonadaceae > Novosphingobium. Next base: position 13,435 of record JAIXYF010000409.1, on the reverse strand, counting down.
TGCCCGACGGCAGCCGGCGCCGCATGGTGATCGTAGGCACGTTGATCGCGCTCGCCTTGGGCCTTACCTATTACTTTATGCACCGGACGCCGGCCGCGACTGGAACGGAAGAATCGCGGAGCGCGCAAGCGCAGTCCGTCAGCGTTATCACGCCCGGTCTCACCAGCGTGACGGGCTCAATCACCGCCAGCGGCACGATCGCCGCGCGCCGAGAAATGCCGGTTGGGATCGCCGGCGAAGGCGGCCAGGTTATCAACGTGCTCGTGGACGCAGGTGACTGGGTGCGAGCCGGACAAGTGCTGGCTGTTGTGGATCGTTCGGTCCAGGCCCAGCAGATTGCCGGACAGGCCGCCAATATCGAAGTCCAACGAGCGAATGCGCGGATCGCTCAGGCCAATCTCGATCGTGCGCTGAAATTGGTTGAGCGTGGGTTCATCTCGAAGGCGGATGTCGATCGGCTGATCGCGACCCGCGATGCTGCAACCGGGCAAGTTAGGGTTGCAGCAGCTCAGCTTGAACAATTGCGTGCAAGCAGCGCGAGGCTCAATGTCGTTGCTCCGGCATCCGGCCTTGTGCTCACGCGCGGTGTGGAGCCGGGCCAGATCGTCAGTCCGGGCAGCGGTGTGCTGTTCCGCATTGCCCGGGAAGGGCAGTTCGAAATGCAGGCCCGTCTGGCCGAAAACGATCTTGCCAAGCTTTCTGTAGGGCAATCGGCCGATGTAACGCCGGTCGGCACAAGCAAGCCGTTCACGGGTCAGATCTGGCAGCTTTCACCCACAATCGATTCTCAGACGCGCGAGGGCGTTGCTCGCATCGCGCTGGCCTATGATCCCGCGCTTCGACCCGGCGGCTTTGCCAGCGCCCAGATCCGCAGCGGGTCCGTTACCGCTCCAATCCTGCCCGAATCCGCGATACTTTCTGACCAGCAGGGCCCGTTCGTCTACGTCATCGATCAGGCCAACAAGGTCATGCGCCGCACGGTCAAGACAGGCGATGTGACGGCTCAGGGCATCGTGGTGGCGTCGGGCCTGTCCGGGAGCGAGCGCGTGGTGATGCGGGCTGGTGGCTTCCTCAATCCCGGCGACGTCGTTCGCCCTGTAAAGGCGAACTCTGCTTCAACTGCTGCTCGCCCGGTCAAATGAGCAGCGAGCCGCGCCCATGAACTTTCGCAACATCTCCGCATGGTCGATCCGCAATCCTGTGGTGCCGATCGTCATGTTCCTCGGCCTGACGCTGGCAGGGATTGTCGCCTTCATGGGCATGAAGGTGCAGGACCAGCCGGACATCGAGTTCCCGCTCGTCATTGTCACCATCTCCCAGCCGGGCGCAGCGCCGACCGAAATCGAAAACCAGATCACCCAGCGGATCGAGTCTGCCGTGCGGACGATCGCGGGGGTCGACACGCTGAGCTCGACCGCGACCGAAGGGTCGAGCCAGACGATGGTTCAGTTTGTCATTGGCACGGACATCAATGCCGCCGTCAATGAGGTAAAGAACGCAGTCGATCAGGTTCGAGGCGATCTTCCTGATGGCATCCTTGAACCGCAAGTGATCAAGGCGCAGACTTCGTCGGATGCCATTGCCTATTTTGCCGTCTCTGCCGATGACATGACCATCGAGCAGTTGTCGTGGTTCATCGACGATTCGGTCCGCAAACGCTTGCTTTCGGTGCCCGGCATGGCCGAGGTTGAACGCAATGGCGGCGTCAGCCGCGAGATCGCGGTCACTCTCGATCCGATGCGGATGAAGGCGCAGGGCGTCACCGCCACCCAGATCAACGCAGCGCTGCGGCAGGTCAATATCAACGCAGCGGGCGGGAAGGCCGAAGTCGCAGGATCGCGTCAGGCCGTGCGCGTGCTGGGCAATGCAGCGAGCGCGTTCGAACTGTCGCGGACTCAGGTCGGCATTTCGGGCGGACGCACGGTGCGGCTATCCGACGTTGCCGATGTGCGCGATAGTTTCAGCGAAATCACCTCGATCGCCAAGAACAATGGCAAGCCGGTTGTCACCTTCAGCATCGCCCGGGCGCGTGGCGAATCCGATGTCAGCGTCTTCGACGAGACGGTGAAGGAGCTGCGCAAGATCGAGAAGGAGCAAGGCGGCCGGGTGCACTTCATCCAGCTCTTCTCCAGCGTCGGCTATACCAAGGACCAGTACAAGTCATCGATGTCGGCCATGGTCGAAGGTGCGGTGCTGGCTGTCATCGTGGTGTTCTTTTTCCTGCGTGATTGGCGTGCCACGATTGTTTCGGCCATTGCTATCCCGCTTTCGTCGATCCCCACGTTCTGGGTGATGAGCCTGATCGGCTTTACCCTCAACACGATGTCTTTGCTTGCGCTTGGGCTTGTTGCCGGTGTGCTGGTCGACGATGCGATCGTGGAGATCGAGAATATCGTGCGCCACATGCGTATGGGCAAATCAGCCTATCAGGCGGCCATCGATGCGGCAGATGAGATCGGGCTTGCGGTCGTGGCAACGACCTTCTCGATTGTCGCGGTGTTCTTGCCAGTGGCGCTGATGCCGGGTGTTTCCGGGCAGTTCTTCAAGAACTTTGGACTCACTGTGGTGATCGCGGTGATGTTTTCGTTGCTGGTTGCCCGCATGATCACGCCGATGATCGCAGCCTATTTTCTGCGCGCGCATGGTGAGGAAGAGCACGGTAACGGGCCCTGGATCCAGCGTTATATGAAAGTGCTCACCTGGTCGCTGGATACGAGCCGGGTGACAGCTTATCGCGAACGCTTTCCGCGGCGCTGGTTCCGTGCGCGGCTGCGGGATCACCGTCTGTGGATGATGGGCGTGGCTGCGGGCTCGCTCGCCTTCACGGTGGTCTTGTTTGTCTTTATCCCGTCGCAATTCTTCCCCGAAACCGACGGCGATTTCAGCCGCATCACTATCGAAATGGTGCCGGGAACCACGATCGAGCAAACCGAGCGCAAGGTCGACGAAGTGCTTGCGCTGGTTAAGGACGAGCCTGAAATCGACGTCGCGCTTGAACGGATCAACGAAGGTAATGGCCGCGTGTTCATGGAGCTGAAGCGGGATCGCACCCGCTCCAGCATCGAATTCGAACGCGCCTTGACCCCTCGCCTGCAGAAAGTGGCCGATGCGCGGGTCAGTTTCATGAATCAGAACGGCGGCGGCCCTGGTGGCGGTTCCGGCCGTGCGATCAGCGTGATGCTGTCCGGTTCGGACCCCGAGCTTCTGCAGAAGACCGCGCAAACGCTGGTCGAGCAGATGAGCGGGCTCAAGGAAGTCGTCGGACCGCGCATCAGCGCAGACCTGCGTCGCCCGGAGATCGTGATTATCCCGCATCTTGATTTGGCGGCCTCGCTCGGTGTGACCACCCAGGAACTGAGCCAGGTGATCCGCATCGCAACGCAGGGTGAAATCGACCAGAACAGCGCCAAATTCTCGCTCTCCGATCGCCAGGTGCCGATCCGGGTGAAGTTGCCGGTGGCTTCGCGCCGCGATCTCGCGACATTGCAGAACTTGCCGGTGCCAACCATCTCCGGCGGATCGGTGCCGCTCTCGCGCGTGGCCTCCATCGGCTTCGGTTCGGGGCCGACCAGCATTCAGCGTTACAATCAGAACCGGCGCGTCTTCATCGGCGCAGATCTGCCGTCTGGTGTGGTCAAGGGCACGGCCGACGCCGCGATCAAGGCTCTGCCGATCATGAAGAACCTTCCGCAGGGCGTTTCCAACGCAGCGGCCGGCGAAGATCGCTGGCAGCAGGAAATGCTCACCAATTTCATGGTGGCGCTGGCCGCAGGCGTTTTGCTCGTCTTCTCGGTTCTGGTCCTGCTGTATCGCCGGTTCATTTCGCCGCTGGTTAACATGGGCTCGCTCTTCCTCGCTCCGCTGGGCGGCCTGCTGCTGCTTCTGGCCACGGGGCAGGCGCTTTCGCTGCCGGTGTTCATTGGCGTGCTCATGCTGTTCGGAATTGTTGCCAAGAACTCGATCCTCCTGATCGACTTCGCGATCGAGGAGATGGCCAAGGGCACGCCCAAGCTCGAAGCGATCATCGAGGCGGGGCACAAACGCGCCCAGCCGATCGTGATGACCACCGTCGCCATGATTGCGGGCATGGTGCCGACAGCGGTTTCGCTTGGCGGCGATGCCGGCTGGCGCGCGCCGATGGGCATCGTGGTGATCGGCGGCTTGGCACTGTCAACGCTGCTTACGCTGCTGCTTGTGCCTGCCGGGTTCAGCCTTGCCGATGGTCTGGAAAAGCGCGTAGGTCCTTGGATTGGCCGCCGCGTCTTGTCCTATGATCCGCAGGAGGCCGCGCGCGATCAGCGGGCCGCTGCTGCTGCCGAGGCCTTTCCGGCGGAGTGACCGCGACGGCACCCGGGGTTCCACCCGCCAGTCAATCGTTGCCGCAGCCAGCCGTGCAGCAGAAGCGCGCGGTAGATCCGGTGCGCAGGATGCGCCTTCTGGCCACTGCGCTGCTGTTGCTGATGGCCTTGCTGTTTCTGGCAGCACGCCAGCTCGAGCAGGCGCATGCGGGATGGGGACTCCTGCGGGCTTTTGCCGAGGCGGCCATGGTTGGCGGCCTTGCAGACTGGTTCGCGGTGACGGCGCTGTTCCGGCACCCGCTGGGGCTGCCGATCCCGCACACCGCGATCATTCCCGAGAACAAGGACCGCATTGCCGATTCGATGGCAGCGTTCTTGCGGTCCAACTTCCTCACACCGCCGGTCGTGGCGAGGCGGCTGCGCAGCCTCAATGCGGCGAACGCCGCCGGCCAGTATCTCGCCAACCCGCGTTCCGGTGAAAATCGACTTGGTGCTGGCGCCACAAGCTTGTTGGCCGATGTGCTCGAATCGCTCGATCAGGAAAAGCTGGGCGGAATGGCAAAGGCGGCACTGCGCAGCCGGATCGAACGGTTGGCGCTGGCACCGCTGCTTGGCAATCTGCTCTCCGCGATGATCGCAGAGGGTCGCCACATGCCGCTTATCGAAGCGCTCATCCGCCGGTCAGCCGAAGCGCTCGAATCCAACGAGGATCTGGTCCGCCGCATGATCCACGACAAGGCCAGCACGGTCATGCGCTGGACCGGGCTGGACGAGCGCCTTGCCAACGGCATTCTCGATGGTCTCTACAAGCTCCTTGCGGAGACTGTCGTGATTGAGGACCATCCACTGCGCCGCAAGATTGAGGAAAGCCTGACTGCGTTGGCTGATGCGCTCGTGCAAGATCCGGCGATGCACGCCCGTGTCGAAACCATGAAGCGCGATGTGTTGGCGAACCCGGCCTTTGCCTTCTGGCTCGATGGTTTGTGGGAACGGGGCCGCGCGCAGCTCCTTGTCGCGGTTCGTTCTGGCGGCCGTATCAGCGGCGGTGGTGAAGACAGGATCGGCGCCTCGCTCGCCGAGCTGGGCCGCGCGCTGCAACAAGATGCGCGACTGCAGGTTCTGGTGAACCGCTTTGCGCGGCGTACGCTGGTGGGCGTAGCCACGCGCTATGGCGACGAGATTGTGCGGCTGGTTTCGGAGACTGTCCGGCGTTGGGATGCGCGCACGGTCACCGATCGGATCGAGGGAGCGGTCGGCCGCGATCTGCAGTTCATCCGCATCAATGGCACGCTGGTTGGCGGGCTTGTCGGCGTGGCGATCCACGCGGTAGATGTGGCGCTATGAAAAGACCGGAGCTTTCGACCGATCGGCTCGACATGTGGCGGCCAGCACCGCGCGATCATGCAGGGCTTGTTGCGCTTCTGGCGGATGATGAGGTTCGCCAGCACCTTGGCAACCGCCCTACCGGGGCTGCGGAGGAGTTCAACCGGCTCTGCCGCAACGCCGGATCGTGGGCCTTGTTTGGCTATGGCATCTTCACCTGCAGGGCGCGCGGCACAGATGAGGTTCTAGGCATCTGCGGCGTGTTCCATTCCTGGCGCGGGTTTGGCGAGCGGCTTGACGATACGCCGGAGATTGGTTGGATCTTCGCGCGCAAGGCATGGGGCAAGGGTCTGGCAAGCGAAGCCGCTCGCGCCACACTCGCGTGGTTCGATGCGGCTTTCCCGGACCGGCGGGTGGCTTGCATGATCAACGAAACCAACCTGCCGTCACTCGCTGTGGCGGCCAAGCTGGGCTTCGAACGCTATGGTGCCCATGATGATCTGGGCACCATGCTGATCCTGCTCGAACGCCCGGCCTAGCCGACGAAGGCGCGTTCGATCACATATTCGCCCGGGTGCGAGTTTGCGCCTTCGGTAAAGCCGAAGCCTTCCAGCATTGCGGCCACTTCCTTGATCATGGTCATGGAGCCGCAGAGCATCACACGGTCATGCAGGGGATCGAAGGCTTTGGGTTCACCAAGCGAGCCCTGGAACAGCGTGCCATCGAGCATCAGCCCTTCGATCCGCTTGTTCGTGTGAAATGGCTCCCGCGTCACAGTGGGGATATAAGTCAGCCGTTCAGCGGCGTATTCGCCAACCAGTGGATCATCGGCCAACCGTGCTTCCAACACTTCGCGATACGCAAGGTCGGAAACACCGCGAACCGAGTGGACCAAGGCAATCTGTTCGAACCGGTCGTAGATATCCGGATCGCGGATCAGCGACATCCATGGCGCGAGGCCAGTGCCCGTGCCGAGCAGGAAAAGCCGGCGCCCAGGGAGCAACGCATCCGCCACCAGCGTGCCGGTTGGCTTTCGGCCGAGAAAGATATGATCGCCTTCCTTGATCGCCTGGAGGCGCGAGGTCAGCGGCCCGTCCGGCACCTTGATCGAGAGGAACTCAAGCACCTCGTCATAGGCGGGCGAGGCCATCGAGTAGGCGCGCAGCAGCGGTTTGCCGTGGTCGCCCATCAGTCCGATCATCACGAACTCGCCCGAACGGAAACGGAAGCTGGGCGGCCGGGTGATCGTGAAAGAAAACAGGAAGTCGTTCCAGTGGCGCACCGAAAGGACGGTTTCGACCGAAAGGCTGCCAGTGGGCTCAAGAGAAATTTGGTCGGGCAATTGGTTGGCCCTCCATTGCGGGCAGCGACGCTGCCGGATGGGTGACAGTCTATCCTTACAAATGGACTGTCAAATTGATTTCACACCTGCCGAACGGGCAAGTGCGAGGCGAACGGGGCATCAGCGGCCCGCAGGATCGGGCACGAAAACCGGAGGAGCAGCCTCGCTGGCGAAGCGCCACGCAGAAAGATAGGCTAATTTTACGATTCTGGTCATCTTGGAATAGTTGATACGATCTGCGGTATCGGTGGTGTGATGATAATCAGGGTGGAAGCCGGTGTTGAACCACATGGCCGGTACATCTTTCAGAACAAACGGAAACTGGTCGCTTCGGAAGAACACGTTGAGTGCGTTGTCGCGGTCGAACCTGCTGTCGAGCTCTAGCCCGACGCTGCGGTTCGCGGCCCTTACAGTGCGGTCGAAATCAGGACTATAGGGCGCACCGATCAGGTTGAGGCGGTTGGTCGTGTCCTGCGGAATCTCTATCAATCCGTTGGTCTGCTCGCTCGGGGCCTCGTTGCGGCCGATCATGTCGAAATTGATCATCGCGCGGGTCGTGGCAAGCGGCCGCAGCGGGTGCATGGCCATGAAATAGCTGCCAAGCAGACCGCGTTCCTCGGCCGCGAATACGGCAAAGAGAATGGAGCGCTTCGGCTTCGCCGGATTCGCAACAAATGCCCGGGCGAGTGCGACCACGCCGACTGTGCCCGAACCATTGTCATCGGCACCGTGCCAGATTTCCCCGCCCGCGCTGCCGTCGTGATCATGGTGCGCGCTGATGATCACGGTTTCGGCTGCAAGCGTCGGGTCCGAACCCTGCAGCAGGCCGACAACATTGGCAGACATGCCCCGGCTGCGGGCGGTATTTTCCAGATGGATGGCCACGACCGTATCGGCCAACGCGCGCGACTGCGGCGAGAGCGGCCCATCGATCGCGGTCTGCAGCGCCTGCGGGCTCGCCCCTGCCCGGGTAAGCAGCGCCGCGCCAACGGCATCGGATACAGTGAGTATGGGAATGCGCAATTCATCTCCAAGCAGAGCCTGGCCGGGAAGCGGCGGCACTCGCTTCGCGCTGCCGCCGATGCGGGTGTAGCGCTCGATGTTGGAGGGGTGCTTGCGGTTCGGTTCCGCCATGACCAGCACGGCCAGCGCGCCGTGGGCCTGGGCATTGAGTGCCTTGACCCTGTTGGTGGCGTGGCGCGTATTGCCGGTGCCGCCAAAACGCGCGGCGGGATCGCTTTCCTGTGGTTCATGCTCGAACACGAGGACGATTTTCCCGCGAACATCGATGCCTTTGTAGTCATCATAGCCCACGCCGGGGGCCGTGATACCATATCCGGCAAAGGTGACCGGGGCGGCAAGGTCGATGTCGTCACGAAAACCGCCAAGTACCTCCGGCGATTTCCAGCTCTGTTCGGCTGAGCCAAGGCGCAGAGTGAGCGCACTGGCCGCAGGGTTCGGGCGGTATTCGATTAGCGGGACGGGCTGGAACCAGCTCGGCGCGCCTTTTTCATCGGTGGCGGCGGGAACAAGGCCGGCCTTGGCGAATTCCGCTGCGATCCATTGCACCGCAGCGTCGTCTTCTGGTTGGAGCGACATGCGGCCCTGCAGGGCATCGGACGCAAGGAACATGAGGTCGGCGCGCAGGTCTGCTTCGCGGATATGGTCGAAGCCCGGCCTTTGCGTAGCAGGCACAGGTGCAAGCTGCGCGCTCTCGGCAAGGGCCGCGCAGGACCAGACCAGCAATCCGAATGCAGCGCCCCATGCCGCCTTGCGCATATTTCTGTCCTAACCCCCGCGAACGATGGCGCCTAAATTGGCGCAGGCAGGCTTGTCTATTGGCCCTAGGGGGAGGCGTACCGAATTTCGTGCAGGGTGTTGCATGTGCAACAGTTTCAGGTGCCGATCACTGGGCCCTTCTTGCGCAAGGCGACAAGGCATCAGTTCCCTGCGTCGATCAGCGCCTGTATCTTGCGGTAGAACGCCTCGCGCGCATCTCCTTCGGGCCCTTTGGTGGCGCGGGTCCAATCGGCATTGCTGGCGATCACCAGCCGCCGCTTCGGATCGATGAAGATCCCCTGCCCGAAGATGCCCTGCGCCGCGACCGCGCCATCGTCATAGGTCCACCATTGATAGCCATAGCCTTTGCCCGGCTCCCCGATATCCTTCTGCTTGTGGATAGCTGCGGCGAACCAGTCCTGCGGCACGATCTGCTGGCCGCCAGCGTTGCCGTTGGCCAGCACGAACAGCCCCATGCGCGCGAAATCGCGGGTCGCGGCCTGCAAGCAGCAACCGGCAATCTCGTGCCCTGTCTTGCCCAGCAGCCACGTTGCCTTGGCCTCCATGCCCGCCGGTTTCCAGATCTTCTCTTCTAGATACTGCGCCAGCGGCTTTTTCGTGGCTGAGGAGACCAGCACCCCGATGAGGTTGGTCTCGCCTGTGTTGTAGTGCCACACCGCGCCCGGCGGATGGGCGCGGGGCAGCTTCCTCATATAGGTTACGGTTGCGTCCATGCCCGGTTCGGGTGCAGCATTGTTGAACAGCGCAACGTCGGCCTTGGGATCTTCGTAGTCTTCGTTCCAGCGCACGCCCGAGCTCATGGTCAGGAGCTGCGCCACGCTCACGTCGTCATAAGCAGAACCTCTGAGGTCCGGGATATACTGGCTCACCTTGTCATCCAGACTGCGGATCGCCCCATCCTTCACCGCCGCGCCGACGAGGGTGGACGTGAACGACTTCGCCACCGAGAAGCTGGTCCAGCGCCCCTTGCCATCAAAATCCAGCCCATAGCGCTCTAGCCGGATCTTGCCGTCCTGCACGATCACCAGACCTGCCGCGCGCTGGCTGGCCATGTAGGCCGCCAGACCCGGCACCTCGAGCGGCTTACCCGGCGGCAGCGGCAGGGGCTTGTCCGATGGCATGATCGCGCGCGCTTCGGCCAGCACGGGCAGGCGGTCCATCGCCCGGAACGCGGCATCGCGCTGTGGGATGGTCCACATCAGCACATCGCGGTTGGTTGGCATCGCCGACAGCAGCCCGCGCGTTTCCGCATCGAGGCTCGCATACCAGCCTATTGCGCCAAGCACGGCGAGCGCCGCCAATCCCAGAGCCACTGTCCTCTTGCGCATTCTGCCGCCCCCCCCCTGTCTTCTCAGACCATCTTTTCAGGCCATTTTGGGGGAAACTAACGATCCGGCGGCGGCTGTCTAGTGGACTGGCGCCTGATCAGGCCCAAGGGGGCGTCCGCTCAGTCGCTGATCCAGTTGCCATGAAAGCCGGGGGGGATGCGACAGGGGATCTGGACGGTCGCAACCGGCAAGCCTGCAATATCCTGCGCATCCAGGATGACGAGATCGGTCGTACCGGATGCCGCATCGATCACATAGCCCATCAGCCAGCCATGGCCCTCCGGCGCGTCGGCGCCTGCGGGCACGAACACGAATTCCCCCGGCACCCTCGTCGGTCCGAAATCGCGCATTGTGCGTGTCCCGGCTTGCAGATCATGAGCAAAGATCGGCGCATGACCAATGAAGTTGGCAGGATCGCTGGTGGCAAGGCCCATCGACCAGGCATAGCGATAGGGCTGCCCGAAAAAGCGTTCGTCGGGGCGGGGGAATTCCTGCGGAGTTGCGTCGATGGTCTTGCGGCTGACCTTGCGTGCGGCAGGATCTATGGTCCAGCGTTCCAGCCCGAGCGGCTTGCCAACCGGTCCGTCCACCCCGCCATCTCGGACGGGCTCGAACATCGTTTCAAACGGGCAGAGATCGACAATGATCGTGCCGTCGTCCGCTTCATAGCTGTTGGCAACATGAAACACATAGACCGGATCGACAGTGCACCAGATGATATCGTCCGCCCCGCCATCACGCGGCAGCAGGCCGATCCGGGCCTGATGTTCAGGGTTCCAGCGATAGGGGAACGTGGCACCGCCGATTACCGCGCTCATCGAGAAAGTGACCGGCAAATCGAACACCAGCACGTAGTTTTCGGTCAGGCTACACTCGTGGATCGATGGGCCATGCTCGACCGGAATGGCCACTTCGCGCGTGACTTTGCCTTCGGGGGAAACGCGCACGTACCACACCTTATCATGTGTGGTGCCGGCATACGTGATGGCGTGAAGCTCTCCGGTGCGGGGATCTTCGTGCGGATGCGCGGTGAAGGGCACGCGCAGGGTGCCTTCCAGATCGGTATAGGTCACGCTTTCCAAATCATGCGAAAGCTCGACCGGGAAGCTGCCCGCCTCGACAAGGGCATAGGTCTTGCCACCGTGGCCGATGATATTGGTGTTGACCGTATCGAAATCAGGCGAAAGCCGCGGTCCCGGCGCTGCCGCCGGGCCGCCTTGGGCCTCCAGCTTGCGTGAACGCACATAGCGGTTGCGATACCACTGCGCCTTGCCGTCTTTCAGGTACACGCCGTGCACCATGCCATCCCCCACGAACCAGTGATGCCCGCGCGGATCGGGGCGGAACGGGTTCGGACCGATGCGCACATAGCGGCCGCTCAGTTCGGGCGGGATCGCACCCGTCACTACGAGGTCGGTGATGGTTCGCTCTTCCATCACCGGCGTGTGGATGCCGGAAAGGAATGCGTGCGAGCGGCTCTTGGGCTGGCGCTTGCGGTTGATGACAGCGACCGTCTCGACCCCTTTGGTCACGACATTGCGGATAGCGGTTTCAACGATGCTTGCCATGGCGCGGTGCTCCCCATAGATGTTTATGCTGTAAACATATCGGCGATGGTAACAGTGTCAACATCGAATCCCGAACCGCGCACCTATCATCATGGCGATCTGCGGGCCGCGCTGCTGGCCGCGGGGCTGCGCGCGCTGGAAACCACCGGTGTTTCGGAGATTTCGTTGCGGGCCCTGGCGCGGGAGGTGGGAGTTTCAGCCACAGCGGTCTATCGCCATTTCCCTGACAAGCGGGCGCTGCTGGGGGCCATGGCGCTCGAAGGGCTGGCCCGCCTTGGTCAGATGCAGAAGCAGGCGGCAATAGATGCCGGGGATCAGGCATTTGCTGCCACGGGCCGTGCCTATGTCCGTTTTGCGCTGGCCAATCCCAGCCTGTTCCGGCTTGCGTTCACGCATTGCGCCGGGCGGCAGGATGCTTTGCCGCAAAGCGATCTGGCCGCATCCATGCTTCTTAAGAACGCCGCCCGCGCCACCGGCGGGGATGAAGTTGCTGCGCGCCGCTATGCCCTTCAGGCCTGGGCGCTGGTGCATGGGCTTGCCATGCTCATGCTGGATGGCCAGATTCCCGCAGATGAAGCCCTGATCGATCAGGTTATCGACGGGCGCACGCTGTGGAAGAAGGGCGCCTGAGCACCTTTGGTGCGCTGGCTACGTATCCTTCCGTCCTTTTCCCGCTTTCAACCCCGAGAAAACCAAAGAAAAAGGGCCGGAAGGTTTTCCCTCCGGCCCCGTTTTCTTGTGGCTTGGTCAGCGCCGGACTTAGAAGTCCATGCCGCCCATGCCGCCCATGCCGCCACCGGGCATGCCGCCGCCCATGGCGGGCTTGTCTTCGGGCTTTTCGCTGATCGCGGCTTCAGTCGTGATCAGCAGGCCGGCCACCGAGGCTGCATCCTGAAGCGCGGTGCGCACGACCTTGGTCGGGTCGATCACACCAGCGGCCTTCAGGTTTTCATACGTGTCGGTCGCGGCGTTGAAGCCCTGGGTTTCATCGCCTTCGCGCAGCAGGTTGCCCGAAACGACCGCGCCATCATGGCCAGCGTTCGATGCGATCTGACGGACCGGCGCCATGATCGCGCGGCGCACGATGTCGATGCCCTTGGTCTGGTCGTCGTTCGCGCCCTTCAGGCCAGCAAGGGCCTTGGTCGCATAGAGCAGCGCGGTGCCACCGCCGGGGACGATGCCTTCTTCCACCGCAGCGCGGGTGGCGTGCAGCGCGTCGTCAACGCGGTCCTTGCGCTCCTTGACTTCGACTTCCGAAGCGCCGCCGACCTTGATCACGGCCACGCCGCCAGCCAGCTTGGCAAGGCGTTCCTGAAGCTTTTCGCGGTCGTAGTCGCTGGTGGTGACTTCGATCTGGGCGCGGATCTGTTCGACGCGGGCCTTGATCTCGTCCGCCGAACCGGCGCCGTCGACGATGGTGGTGTTGTCCTTGTCGATCGTGACCTTCTTGGCCTGGCCGAGCATGGCGAGCGTGACGCTCTCCAGCTTGATGCCGAGGTCTTCGGAGATCATTTCGCCAGCGGTCAGCGTGGCGATATCGCCCAGCATAGCCTTGCGGCGATCGCCGAAGCCCGGAGCCTTGACGGCCGCGACCTTGAGGCCGCCGCGCAGCTTGTTGACCACGAGCGTGGCAAGCGCTTCGCCTTCGATGTCTTCGGCGATGATCAGGAGCGGACGACCGGTCTGGACGACAGCTTCGAGCACCGGAAGCATCGCCTGGAGCGACGAGAGCTTCTTTTCGTGGATCAGGATGTAGGGGCTTTCCAGCTCCACGGT
>JAIXYF010000244.1 GCA_027490345.1 Novosphingobium sp. | reverse complement strand
GATGTCGGCGCGATCTACGACGTGGCGATGCAGCACAAGGCTGATGGCACGCCGCTGGTGGTCATCGCGGGCAAGGAATACGGCACCGGCTCCAGCCGCGACTGGGCAGCCAAGGGCACCAACCTGCTCGGCGTGCGCGCGGTGATCGTCGAAAGCTTCGAACGCATCCACCGCTCGAACCTCGTCGGCATGGGCGTGCTGCCGCTGCAGTTCGTCGAAGGCGAAAGCCGAGAGACGCTGGGGCTGACCGGTGACGACACATTCACCATTCGCGGCGTGGCCGGCCTCAAGCCGCGTCAGGACGTCGAGGTCGAAGTGACGCGCGCCGATGGCTCCAGCTTTACCTTCAAGGCGCTGTGCCGCATCGATACCGCCAACGAGCTGGAATACTTCCTCAACGGCGGCATCCTGCACTACGTGCTGCGCAACCTGGCGGCCTGATCGGCCGCCAGCGAGGGCGCTGCCTTCGGGCAGAAGCAGAAGCCGGAATCAGAAAGGGCGGCTCCTCCGGGAGCCGCCCTTTTCGTTTGTCTGCCTAGCGCTGCCGGATCAGGCCGCAGCAGGCGCCTTGTTTTTCAGGCCATGGCGACGCCGGGCCACGAGGCCGGCCGCTGCGGCACCGAACAGGAGCAGCATCGAAGGTTCCGGCACTTCGGTTCCGCCGTTGGTGGTGCCACCATTCGTTGTGCCGCCATTGGTGGTCCCGCCATTGGAAGACGAGGTTGATGACGAGGTCGAACTGCTGGTGCTGCTCGACGTTGACGAAGAGGTCGAGGAAGACGTCGACGACGAGGTGGATGTGGACGAACTCGTCGAGACGTTGCCCGAGCTGGTCGAAGTCGACGAACTGGTGGAAACGTTGCCCGACGACGTGCTCACGTTGCCCGAGCTCGTGGAGACATTCCCCGAAGACGTGCTGACGTTGCCCGACGAAGTGGAGACATTGCCCGAGGAGGTCGAGACATTGCCTGACGACGTCGTGCTCGTCACCGCGCCCGAGCTGGTCGAGACATTGCCGCTCGATGTCGAAATGCTGCCGCTGGAAGTGGAAGTCGAACCGCCCGAAGTCGAGGTCGAACCACCCGAGCTGGAGGTGGAGCCGCCCGAGGTGGATGTGGAGCCAGTGCTGGTCGAGGAGACCACCACGCTGCCGCCACCGCTGCCGCCGCCGCCGAAGAAGCCGCCGAAGAACCCGCCACCGAAGCCGCCGATCCCGCCGCCGCCGCCGATCACCACAGGCACAGCGCCGCCGCCCCCGCCACCGGGGGCCTGGGGCGGCGTGGGCGCCATATAGGGCACCGGCGCATAGGCCATTTGCTGGGGCATCGCGCAAGACTTGGTCACGACCGTCTTGGCCACGCGGCGCATGCGCTGGACCGGCCGGGGGGCGATGGCCTTGGTGTAGCGGCGCACTTTCGTTTGCTTCACCTTGATCGGCTTGACGTGATGGATCTCTGACGCGGAGGGCGCCTCCGAGACATGCACCGCGCCGCCACCCAGCACAGCTCCGCCTGCTGCGCAGGCCGCCAGTTTTGCCAATGCCATCCGAACCGACATGATCGTTGCTCTCTGTTTCCTTGGGAGCCAGCGTCTATCCCCGATTGGTGGACAAACCCTCTCCCTGCGGATCGAACAACGCAGATCGGATCGGCTGCGGCAATGCCGTTAACCGCTTTTCACCCCCTCCCGGGGGCCCGAATTGGGTCATTCCGGGGCGTCTGGGCAAGTCTGTACCAAACTGGAACCGAATTGCTCGCAGCGGTTAGTCCGCCAGCGTTACCCATCATTCGCGGTCGGCCCCGCCAAACAGGCCGGGCAGGTCCGCCGCAGGCGGGGTGAGCCCCAGATGGCGCCAGCCGCGATCGTTGAGGCAGCGCCCGCGCGCGGTGCGGGCCACCAGGCCAAGCTGGATGAGGTAGGGCTCGATCACGTCCTCGATCGTGTCGCGCGGTTCGGAAAGCCCGGCCGCCAGCGTTTCCACGCCCACCGGGCCGCCCTTGTAGATATCGGCGATCATCGCAAGATAGCGCCGATCCTGCAGATCGAGTCCCAGCGAATCGACTTCGAGCCGGGTGAGCGCGTTGTCTGCCACATCGCGGGTGATCACGGCGGCACCCGCCACTTGCGCAAAATCGCGCACCCGGCGCAGAAGCCGGCCCGCCACACGCGGGGTGCCACGCGCGCGGCGTGCAATCTCGCTCGCGCCGCCCTGATCCACCCCGATGCCCAGCAGCCCGGCCCCGCGCGTGACCACGCGTTCCAGCTCTGCCACCGAATAGAACTGCAGCCGCACCGGAATGCCGAACCGGTCCCGCAGCGGCGTGGCCAGCAGCCCCGCGCGCGTGGTCGCGCCGATCAGGGTGAACGCGGGCAGATCGATCCGGACCGAGCGCGCCGAGGGCCCTTCACCAATGATGAGATCAAGCGCGCGGTCCTCCATCGCCGGATAGAGCACTTCCTCCACCACCGGATTGAGCCGATGGATCTCGTCGATGAACAGCACGTCGCCGGTTTCCAGATTGGTGAGCAGCGCGGCCAGATCGCCCGCCTTGGCAATCACCGGGCCGGACGTGGCGCGAAAGTTCACCCCCATCTCCCGCGCGATGATCGCGGCCAGCGTGGTCTTGCCGAGCCCGGGCGGGCCATAGAACAGCACATGATCCATCGCCTCGCCGCGCTGCCGAGCGCTTTCGATGAACACCTGCAAATTCTCGCGCGCGGCTTCCTGGCCCACGAACTCGGCCAGCGTCTTGGGCCGCAGCGCCGCGTCCGGGTCTTCGGTCTGGCGGCGCGGGGTGAGGATGGGGTTGTCAGTCATGGCGCTTCCTTACCGAGCGACACGGTCCGCCTTGAGGCGTGGAGGATGCGCTGGATGGAAACCACATCGGCCTTATAGAGATAGAACACAAGGTAAGGCGCGTGCAGGCAGCTGCGGACGTTGCGGCCATACTCCGGGCGCGCTCTGCCGTGGAGAGGATACATCTTCAGCCGGGCAAAGATATCGTCGAAGCCCGCCATGAAAGCGCGCGTGGCAGATACGCCGAATTCGGTCAGGCCGCGCAATTGTATGTCCTCAAGATCAGCCTGCGCCTGCCGGGAAATGCGCAGTTCATGCATCAGGCAGTTTCGCCATGATCTCCCTGAGTACGTCACGCGGATCGGCTTCAAGGTATCCCGAAGCCTCACCCTCAGCCAGCCGCGCCCGGACCCATGCGGCATCCTCGTCCGCCTCGGCGAGATCGCGCCGGATCAGGTCGCGCAGGTACTCAGCAGTATCGAGATAGCCGCCATCGGCGATGCGCTGGTCGAGCTTGCTTTGGAGCGCGGAGGGGAGGGAGAAGCTGAGGTCGGTCATGCCATGATTATCCTCGAACTTCCGGGGGGCGGCAAGTGGACTCGAAACGAGATCCGGCACGGAAAGGAGCTAGGTTGCCGGTCATTTCAGTACACAAACGTCAAGTTTGTAATCCCAGCGTCCGCCTTGATCGAGACAGCTGTCGATGTCGATCCAATCCGAGATCCAAAGCCCGGCCAGAGCACCTGCAAGAAACAGAATGCAGCCGATGAAAAGCAATGTGATGCGATGGTTCCGTACCACGTGTTCATCCCGTCGCCCGCTTCAGCGCCACCCGCACCAGATCATTCAGCCCGGCATCATCACCTAGTTCCTTTACGGCAGCCGCCACGGCCATGCTGGCGGTGCCGGGCTTGAAGCCGAGGTTCTGCAGGGCGGAGATGGCGTCTGCGCTGGTGGAGCCTGCGGGTGCTGCGGCGAGGCCTTCGATGGGCAGCGTGCCGGGGCCTGCCGCTATGGGCGCAAGGCCGCCCGCCTTGTCCTTGAGTTCATTCACGATGCGGCTGGCCAGCTTTGGCCCCACACCTTGTGCCCGCGCCACCATCGCGGCGTCTCCGCCCGCGCAGGCGCGCTGGATTTCTTCGGCCGAGAGCGCGGAGAGGATCGCGAGCGCGACCTTGCTGCCGACGCCCTGCACGGCCGTCAGCAAGCGGAACCAGCCGCGTTCGCCCGCGCTGGCAAAGCCGATCAGGCGCTGGTCGTTTTCGGAGACTTGCAACTCGGTGTGCACCACGACCTTGTCGCCCCGGATGCCCAGCTGGCTCAGCGTCTTGGCCGAGCAGTGGACGAGATAGCCGACGCCGTTCACGTCAATGATCGCCCAATCGGGGCCGAATTCATCGAGCAGGCCGGTAAGCTTTGCGATCATGGTTTGTTCTATGGCAGGGTCGCGGCGAAGCGGCAAGGTGGCTCAGGCATCCGTCGACAAGCTCAGGATGAGCGGAGGTTTGGGGAAACGCACATCCGCCGGGGCTGAGCTTGTCACAGCACGGGCAAACGCAAGTCTATCTGTGGCTGCCCATCATGTTGGCGTGGCAGATCGCCACGGCCAGCGCATCCGCCGCATCGGAGCCTTTCAGCGCGACACCGGGCAGCAGCACTTTCAGCATGGCCTGCACCTGCGTCTTTTCCGCTCCGCCGGTGCCGACCAGCGCCTTCTTGATCACCTTGGTGGGATATTCGGCCACGGGCAGCCCGGCGCGGGCGAGCGACAGCATGGCAACCCCGCGCGCCTGCCCCAGCTTGAGCGTGGACTGCGGGTTCACGTTGACGAAGACTTCTTCCACCGCGCCCGTATCCGGCCCGTGCGCGGCGATCACGGCGGAAAGGCCCGCGTCCAGTTCGACCAGCCGCTCGGCCATGCTGAGCTTGGTATCGGTGCGGATCTGGCCAT
>JAIXYF010000255.1 GCA_027490345.1 Novosphingobium sp. | reverse complement strand
GGCCGCCCAGCGCGGTATCCTTGGTCACCAGCCGCCACATGCCCGCCGTCGGCGTATCGAGCCGCAGCACTTCCTCGATCATGTTGCCGATCAGCGCGGGATTGGCGCGGACTTTGGCTTGCTGTTCGGGGTTCTGCGCGAGGTGGACGATACCACCCGCCAGCGAGTGCGTCGTCGTCTCGTTGCCTGCCACCATCAGCTGCTGGGCAATCGAGAGGATCTCGGCGTCATTCAGCGGGGTTTCGCCATCAAGCCGGGCGTTGACGACGTCCGACAGGAGGTCGTCGGTCGGCGTCTCGCGGCGTGCGTCGATCTTCACTTTCAGCTTGCGCTGGAAATCGACGATCTCGTGCGCGCACTCGATCTCGCGCTCACGCGGGATCATGTGGCCCAGGCGGTCGGCAAAAGCGTCGGACCAGCGCTTCACATCGGCGCGCTCGGCTTCGGAAAAGCCCAGCTGCTCGCAGATAACCTGCACCGGCAGGCCGACGCTGAACGCCTCGACGAAATCGCACTCGCCGTGTTCGATGAAGCCATCGATCAGCTTGTTCACCTTGTCACGAATGCCATCTTCCAGCGCATTCACGCGGGGCATCGAGAAGGCGAGGTTGACGAGCTTGCGGAAGCGCGTGTGCACTGGCGGATCGGCGGTCAGCAGCGTGTTCATCTGCGGCCAGCCTTGCGCCAGAATGCCGCTGACTTCCGGATCTTCGGCCAGCGCGCCCGAAAGTGCGCCACTGAAGTCATTCGAGAAATCGTCCGGCCGCCCCGCCGCTTCCGAGCACATGTCGTAGCTCATCACGATCTTCATGCCCGTTTCGGGAAGCTCGATCACGGGCGCATTGGCGTGGGCCCACTGATAGAGCGGGAACGGGTTCTGCATCACCTCGGGATCGAGCAGGCTCTTGGTCATTTCATTCATGGCGATCCTGGCCCCTCTTGATGAAATAGCGGTGTGGCACCGTGAAATACCCCGTGCCACGCGCGAAAATGCTAGGTTGGTTTGCCCTTTCGGGGAAGACTTTCACGAATGCACCATGACCCCGCCATCGACCATGATACCCTGTCCGGTGATGAAGCGGGCATCATCGGTGGCGAGGAACACCATGACATCGGCCACGTCTTCGGGCTGGCCGACCCGGCCCAGCGCGGAACGTGAAGCGTAATAGTCCTTGGCCCCCGTGGTATCCTCGAACAATCCCCGGGTCATGCCCGTGGCGATGGCGCCGGGCTGCACGCAGTTCACCGTGATGCCATGCGGCCCCAGTTCCATCGCCAGCGCGCGGGTGAGGCCCAGCACGGCGTGCTTCGAGGTGGTATACGCAACAAGGCCCGCATCGCCATAGCGCGACATGATCGAGCCGACATTGACCACGCGCCCACGCCCCGATGCGGCCAGCAGCGGCAGCAGCGCGCGGGTCAGCTTCATCACCGCGGTCACGTTGATGCCAAGCGCGGAGTGCCATTGCTCCTCGGTCATTTCGGCGAACGGCCCCGCCGGGCAGACGCCCGCGTTGTTGATCAGAATATCGCAGCCGCCCAGCAGGCTTTCTGCTGCCCCGACAATGACCGCGATGGAATCGCCGTCGCCCAGATCCGCAACCAGCGTATGCGTGCCGACGATCCCCTCGCTCACCCGGTCCACGCCGAGCACGGCCACGCCTTCGGCCATCAGCCGCGTTGCCGCCGCCGCGCCCATGCCTGAAGCCGCACCGGTAACGACCGCGCGCCGCCCTGTGAGATCATGCCCGCGCGCGATCTCCACTCAGGCAAACTCCCGCTGAAACTCGGCCATATCGAAATAGTCGCGCCACTTGGCCACTTTGCCCTCGTCATTGATCTCGAATGTGCCCGAGACGCGGATCGCCCGCCAGCGCCCGGCCACAAGGAATTTGTCGGTGCGCTCGGTCAGCACCACGTTGCCGCTGGCAGCGATGTGATGCGTGATCCATTCGGTGCCTTCGATCGGCGGGAACTGCGCCATCAGCGCCTGCACCCCGGCAAGGCCCACAGCGGGCTCCATCGGAATGTTATGCCAGACGATGT
Source organism: Novosphingobium sp. (assembly GCA_027490345.1). Classification (GTDB taxonomy): domain Bacteria; phylum Pseudomonadota; class Alphaproteobacteria; order Sphingomonadales; family Sphingomonadaceae; genus Novosphingobium. Next base: position 7,109 of record JAIXYF010000255.1, on the reverse strand, counting down.
CGTCTGACATCATGGCGAAGGCGGCGGGCGCATCGCCCCGGTTCCATGCGGCGATGAACGCTTCGACCACTTCCTGCGGGCTCATAGCTTTCTTCCTATCCTTGCGCGGTCCAGGCCAGCGCGTTGGCAATGATCTGGCGAACGACGATGTTGGCATACGTGTGCGGCCCATCGCCGAACTGGCAGTAAACGATCTGCGCGTTTTCCGCAGGCTTGGTCCAGGCGACGAGATTGCTGCCCGGCGGGTGGGGCCAATCGGCATTGTCGAACATACGGCCCGCCACGGCATGGGCGGCGGAAAAGAAGTTTTCGGCGACATAAGCATGCTGCGCGCGGATCAGCGGGGTTACGTCGTCCTCGAACACTTCGCCGAGATAAAGCTCGTCGTTGACCGGGAAAGTGGCGGGAATGCCTTCCAGCACCGGATGCTGCGCGACCAGTTCGGCGGTGTAGTCCACATCATGCCGATAGCCGGAATCAAGCTTCATCTCGCCGCGCACCGGGCCCGGCTGGTAGAGGAATCGCCCGCCGACCCATTCGCTCCATTGCGACCATTCAGCCCAACCGGCGATGGCATGATGCATCATCACCGCGCCTCGCCCGCTGGCAAAGCGCCGCGCGATGGCGTCCTTGAACGCATCCGAAGGCGCGGCCGTCTTCACCGTGCCATCGGCGAAAGTATAGCCCGGCATATCGTAGAACAGTACCGCATCCGCGCTGTCTGCCGCGCCTGCGGCAACGCGCTCCTCGGCCTCGGGGTGGACGTGGTGGACCACCTGCCAGTCTCCCGGCAGCAGCGCCGCCACGCCGCCAAGTAAAGCCGCGAACGGCGCTTCCTCGTAAGGGTGCCCGCCGGAAAGGACGAGGAGCGTCTTGGCCATGCCTCAGCTCAGCTTCAGGATCATCTTGCCGTCGTTCGAGCCGCTGAACAGCCGCAGGAACGCCGGCAGGGCGTTGTCGATGCCTTCGTCGACATGCTCGTCGAACACCAGCTTGCCCGTGCTCATCCAGCCCGCCATGGCGGCAATGCCTTCGCCGAAGCGCGGCACATAGTCTGCCACCAGCAGCCCGGTGATCGAGGCGCGCTTCACGATCAGCTGCCACACATTGCGCGCGCCCGTCTTCTCGCCCGCATTGTTGTATTCGCTGATCAGGCCGCACAGGCCGATGCGGGCATACATCGCCAGGTTGTTGAGGCCTGCGTCCAGAATATCGCCGCCGACGTTCTCGAAGATCACGTTGACGCCCTCGGGCGCGGCAGCCGCGATTTCTGCCGAGAGCTGCTCGACATTCTTGCCGCGATAATCGATGGCGACATCGAAGCCGTAGCGCTCGGTGAGCCGCTTGCACTTCTCTGGTCCGCCCGCGATGCCGATGACTTTGCTGGCGCCCTTGATCTTGGCGATCTGGCCAACCAGCGAGCCAACCGCGCCGGCTGCGCCCGTGACGAGGACGACATCACCTGGCTGCGGCTTGCACACTTCAAGATAGCCGAAATATGCGGTCATCCCCACCGCGCCGAGCACCGAGAGGAAGTTCGTGGGCGAAGGGACGATCGTGGGATCAATGGCGGCGCTGAAGCCGCCCGACTGCGAGACCGAGTATTCCTCGATCCCGTTCAGCCCCGAAACCCACTGGCCCACCGGGAAATCGGCGGTCTTGCTAGCCACCACTTCGCCCACGGTGGAAGCGCGCACCGGGGTGCCCAGCGGGATTGGCGGCATGTAGCTTGGCGCATCGTCCATCCAGCCGCGCATGGCGGGATCGAGCGAGGCATAATGGTTGCGGATAAGAAACTGGCCGTCTGCCAACTCGGGCAGGGGTTCCGAAACAAGGCTGAAGTCTTCGGCCACGGGCGCGCCATTGGGGCGGCGGGCCAGCAGGAAACGGCGGTTTTGCGTCACGGACAAGCTCCTCGTTGGGGGGGGGGGGACCCCAAAGTAGTAGAGCCTAGAGCCCGCCGCCGCCAAGACGACTGTCATTTTTGCCCATCAAGGCGGCGCTGCGCGGGGCGCTTCACTCCCCATTTTAGCAGGTGAATGCGCCCCCCATCGCACCCACATTGCGGGAAGGATACCACGAGGGCCAGCATACAGCGCGGCAACCGATAAAAACTGGAGGGAACCCGGGGCCATGGCAGAACCGTTCTTCGATCACCCGTACCTTTCAGGCCACCACGCGCCGATCCGGTTTGAAGCTGATGCGCCGGACCTGATCGTTGAGGGCACGCTGCCGGATGATCTGGCCGGCATGTTCTATCGCAACGGCCCCGAGCCGCTTTATCCGCCGCGCGAGGGCGATTATCACTGGTTCGACGGCGACGGCATGGTGTTCGCGTTCGAGTTTGCAGGCGGCCGCGTCTCGATGCGCAACCGCTGGGTGAAGACCGAGAAGTTCGAAATGGAAAAGGCCGCCGGGCGCCGCCTGTTCGGGATTTTCGGCAATCCGATGACGTCTGACCCCAGCGTGCAGGGCAAGCGATACAACACTGGCAACACCAACGTGATCCTGCATGGCGGGCAGCTCCTTGCGCTCATGGAAGGCGCGCCGCCGGTTGCGCTCGATCCGCGAAAGCTCGATACGCTGCATGAGGAGACTTACGGCGGACTCGTCACCTCCAGCTTCTCGGCGCATCCCAAGGTGGACTATGCCACGCGCGAGATGATCAACACCGGCGCTGCCATCCACGGCATGATGGGCCCGGCGGAAATGCGCTATGATATCGTTGCGGCAGACGGGACGATCCGCAAGACCGAGTTCATCCCGATGCCGCACTTCAGCCTGATGCACACCTTCCTGCTGACCGAAAACTGGGCGATCTTCCCGTTCATTCCGATCGACACCGACTTGAAGCGCTTTGCCGCTGGCGGGCCGATGACCGCGTGGGTGAACGACCGCCCGACCAAGTTCGCGGTGATGCCGCGCGAGGGTACCACCGATCAGATCCAGTGGTTCGAGTTCGAGCCGCGCCACATGTTCCATGAGCTGAACGTGTGGGAAGAGGACGGCAAGATTCTGGCAGACGTCGCCGCCGCCAATGGCACCGCGCTGTTCCCGGACGAGACGGGGGCGCGGCGCACGCATGGCGACACCCAGCAGAGCCTGCGCCGCTGGACCATCGACCCCACCGGCAACACCGGCTGGATCAAGGAAGACGTGCTCAACGGGCGCGACATCCAGTTCCCGCGGCCCGACGACCGACTGATGACGCGCAAGAGCCGCCACAGCTTCGCCAACATCAACCTGAAATCGCGGGATGGCCGCGTGGAGGGGATGGACGCCGTCCTGCGCTATGACACCCAGACCGGCGAGGAAGATATCTGGCACTTCGGCGCGGGCGCAGCGGCAGGCGAGCTTGTGTTCGCCCCCCGCCTTGGCGGCACGGACGAGGCTGATGGCTATGCCATGACGCTGGTTCACCCCGCGAACAGCGGCACCAGCGAGCTTGCCATCTTCGCCGCCAAGGACATTGCCGCAGGCCCCATCGCCCGCGTCCTTATCCCCTTCCGCGTGCCGAGCGGCTTCCACTGCAATTTCTACGCCGAGGACAATCCGCTCTACCAGCAGACCCTCGCGAACTGATCCCTTTCACGAAAGCGCCCCATGACCACTATCCCTGCGCACCTCGCGCAATATGCCGCCGATGGCAGCTGGACCAACATGACCATCGGCGATTACGCGCGCCGCTGGGCCGAAACCGATCCCGACAAGGTCGTGTATCTCGGCGATCCCGCTGCGCCGACATACGCCAGCCTGCTGGCTGATGGCGAGGCGCTGGCCCGCGCTCTACATGATCTGGGCCTGCGCACCGGGGATGTGATCGGCTTTCAGGTGCCCAACTGGATCGAGGCTTCGGTGATCAACCTTGCCGCCAACCTCGGCGGCTTCGTGATCGCGCCGATCGTGCCAATCTACCGCGATGCCGAAGTGATCCAGATGCTGGGCGATTGCGGGGCCAAGGCCTATTTCGTGGCGGAAAGCTTCCGGGGCTACGACTTTGCCGCGATGATGGACCGCGTGCGCCCGCACCTCCCCGAGCTGCGCCACGTGATCTTCGTGCGGCCCACCGAGCGCACGCCCGATTTCGCAGCGCTGGTCGAGCATGGGCGGGGCCTCAATACCCCGCTCGACAAGGTCGACCCCAATGCGCTGAAGCTCGTTCTTTATACCTCGGGCACCACTGGCCGGGCCAAAGCGGTGCTCCACTCGCACAACACGCTAGACCGCGTCGCGCAGTTCGGCCGCGAGTACAGCGGCGTTGCGAACGATGTGACGCTGATGCCCTCGCCCGTCACGCACATCTCCGGCTTTTCGGGCGGGCTGGAAAAGCCCTTCGCCTCGGGCAGCCAAGTCGTGCTGATGGAGGTGTGGAAGGCCAAAGAGGCGGTCGAGCTGATCGACCGCTACGGGATCACCTCCACTGTCGCCGCCACGCCCTTCCTGCAGGAACTGTGCGATGCCGCCGATGCTGCCGGCTCCAAGCTGCCCACCTTCCGCCGCTTTGCCTGCGGCGGCGCGGCGATCCCTTCGGAGCTGGTCTACACTGCCAACAAACGCCTTGCCCACGCCTGCGCCTACCGCGTCTATGGCAGCAGCGAAGTGCCGCTGGCGACCCCCGGTGTCCTGCCGGAAGAAAGCCTCGAACTCGCCGCCGAGACCGATGGCCGGCCGCTCGATTACGAACTGCGGCTGGTGGATGATGACGGAAACGAAGTGCCCCACGGCAGCGACGGCGAAATCTTCGTGCGCGGGCCGGCGATGTTCCTTGGCTATGCAGACGAGGCGCAGACCCGCGAGGCGCTCACCGAAGACGGCTTCTTCAAGACCGGCGATATCGGCCGTATCACCCCCTCGGGCTCGCTCGTCATCACAGGGCGCAAGAAGGACCTCATCATCCGGGGCGGCGAGAATATCAGCGCCAAGGAAATCGAGGACGTGCTGCATTTGCATCCGGCGATCAAGGAGGCTGCTGTCGTTTCCATGCCGCACGCGCGGCTGGGCGAAGGCATCTGCGCCTATCTGATTGCGGAGAGCGCGGAGCAGCCGGACATGGCGAGCCTTTCGGCCTTTGTCAGCGAAGCGGGCCTGGCCAAGCAGAAGTGCCCCGAGCGCATCGAATGGGTGGAAAGCTTCCCGCGCACCGCATCGGGCAAGATCCGCAAGGATGTACTGCGCACGATGATCAAGGAAAAGGTGGCGGCGGAAAAGGCGGGGTAGGCATTCCGCCCCGTACATCCACACACACCGACGTCACCCCGGGCTTGACCCGGGGCTAGGCTTCTATGGTCAAGCGCCGCGCCTGCAGAATAGCCTGACCCCGGGTCAAGCCCGGGGTGACGAAGAGGGAACCTGCAGCTCTTCGCTTTGCTGCGCTCGCGGATAACGAGGTCGGGGACGACCTTTGGCTGTAGGCGCAAAAAAGCCCCCCGCCTTGTGGAGAGGGGGCTTTTCCGATCAGCCGTTCAGCAAAGTGAGGCTCAGTTCCCCGCCGCCTGCATCGCGGCCATCGCCGCGCCGATGGCACTCTGGATTTCGCCCGGGCGCGGGTTGCGGCGCAAAGTCAGGCCGCCGTTGATCTGCAGATTCTGGCCCGACATGAAGCAATCGTCGCTGACGACCCAGAGCGCCGCCTTGGCGATATCTTCCGACGTGCCGACGCGGCCCAGCGGATATTCCTTGGTAAAGGCATCAACGAGGCCGGGCACCGCGAACGACTGCTCGGTCATCGGGCTTGAGGTGAAGCCGGGCGACAGCACGTTGGCGCGGATGCCCTGCGGGCCATACTGGTTGGCGACGCAGCGGATCAGCGCCTCAGACCCTGCCTTGGTGGCGATATAGGCCGCATGATCATCGATGATGCACTGCGTGGTGGCCGACGAGATCTGCACCAGCGAACCGCCATGCGGCATTGCGCGGACAAAGGCGCTCAGGAAGTAGTGCACGCCCTTCAGCTGCAGCGCGATGATCTGGTCGAGCTCTTCCTCGGTGATCTCGTGCAGCCCCTTGAGCAGGCCCCAGCCGGTGGCGTTGATGGCGATATCGACCTTGCCGTGGCGTTCCAGCACCGTGGCCGCCAGCGCTTCCACATCGGCCTTCTTCGAAAGGTCGCACAGCGCCCAATCGCCCGCGATGCAGCCTGCAAAGCGCGAGAGCTCATCGGCCTTGCGCCCGGCGACCACCACTTTGGCGCCGGCATCGGCCAGCGTGCGCGCAATGTGCTGGCCCATGTTGCCCGCGCCCGCCGCGCCGATCACGACGGCGACCTTGCCCGAAAGATTGGTCATGGATTCTCAGTCCTTTGCCGTGAGGAACTTTGCCGTAGCAACACCATCGGGGCCGTAGACCGGCTCCGAAATATCGCAGCGATACTTGCGCGTGGTGGCGCCCAGAATGGTGAAGCCCGCCAGATGTGCGCCCATCTTGAAATAGGATTCCGCCAGCAGGTGGACGGCGAGGTCTTCCTCCGAATCCCACTCCTCGAACACATGGATGCGGCCCGGATTGTGCGGATCGAGGCTCCACGCATAATGGCGGCAGCCCTTTTCCTCCAGCGCCATGTCGATCAGCGGCTGGGCATCTTTCAGCACTTCGTCGCGCACTTCCGGCGCAAAATCGATTTCACCTGCAACAACAACGATCATCACGAATACCCCTTCAGAACTGCAAAGCTGCGGCTCTTGTAGAGCCAGGTTCCGCCGCGCTTGACGTAAGTGTCCTCGTAGCGGCCAATGCTGCGGCGCAGGGTGCCTTCGAGGTCTTCCAGCGTCTCGTTGGTGTAGACCCGGCCGGTCGCCGTATCGCCATCGATGACAATGGCAGCGGTCTGCTGGAAGAAGCCTACGAACGCGAAGGTGCTCATCGCGCCCGTCCACAGGCCGACGATCGCTTCCTTGCCGTTGACCATGGTGCCCGCCAGATCCCAAACGGCATCATCTGCCCAGAGCGCGCCCCAGTCGGCAGCATCGCGCCGGAACACGGCGTCGGCATAGTTGTCATGCAGCGCGCGGATCGCGAGCTGGTCCTCGATTGGTCCGGTGATAGCCATATTCTCTCCCGATTTGAGCCGAGCCTAAGGCGATTCCAGAGCGCCAGAAACTATCATTTCCGCG
>JAIXYF010000042.1 GCA_027490345.1 Novosphingobium sp. | reverse complement strand
TGCCCTTGGCCATGTTGACCGTGCCGTGTCCGCGCCGATTCCAGCAGTGGAACACACGGTTGCCCACGCGCAGGCCTCCGCCGCAGCCCACGCTTGCTTCGGGATCAAGCCCGGCTTCCAGAAACGAGAGCGCCACCATCGGCTTCACCGTCGATCCTGGCGGATAGAGCCCGCGCAGCACCTTGTTGCGCAAGGGCACGTGATCGTCCTCGGCCAGCATCTTCCATTCGATCCGGCCGATGCCATCGGCAAAGCTGTTGGGATCGAAGCTGGGCATCGATACCATGGCGAGCAGGTCGCCCGTGAGGCAGTCCATCACCACGACCGAGCCCGATTCCAGCCCGATGCGCCGCGCGGCGTAATCCTGCAGCGCGGCATCGATGGTCAACTGAATAGGCTTGCCCGGCACATCTTCGCGCGTGCCCAGATCGCGCACCACGCGCCCGCTGGCAGTGGCCTCCACCCGCCGCGCGCCGGGCACGCCGCGCAGCCGCTCCTCGAAATGCTTTTCGAGGCCATCCTTGCCGATCTTGAAGCCGGGCGTGATCAGCAGCGGGTTGCGCTCCTTCTCGTAATCCTCGGCCGAGGCGGGGCCGACATAGCCAACCAGATGGCCCACCGCCGCACCTGTGGGATAATAGCGCGAAAAACCGCGCTGCGGGATCACGCCGGGCAGTTCGGGCAGGCGCACGCTGACCGCAGCGAACTTGTCCCAGTCGAGGCTGGAGGCCACTTCGACCGGCTGGAACCCGCGTGCTTTCTTGAGCTTGTCCTTGATGTCGCTGACCCGGTCTGCCGTCAGGCCCAGCAGATCGGCCAGCACGCCCAGCGTGGCATCGGCATCAATCAGCCGGTCTGGCACCAGATCGACGCGAAAATCGGCGCGATTGGCCGCGAGCGAGGCCCCAGTCCGGTCGATCACCCAGCCGCGCCGGGGCGGAATGAGCGTGAGGTTGACCCGGTTGCTTTCGGACGCGGCCTGATACTTAGCGTTCTCCGCCACCGCCAGCCAGGTGAGCCGCCCGGCCAGCAGCACGCCGACACCGGCCTGCGCCAGGCCGAGCACGAAAGTGCGCCGCTCGAACGTGTTGGTGAGCTGCGCGCCCGTGACCGGAAGCGGCTTGACCGGCTTCGACCACGGGAAGGCCCAGCGCCCGGTCCCGATCCCTGTCGAATGGCGGCGCACGGGTTTCAGACCGTCCGCAGCGGAAGCAGGCGAATCCGGTCAAGCAGCGCGACGAGGCGGGTCACCACCGGATAAAGCGCGAGCGTGACGAGAAGCTGCGGCCCGATTACCAGCGGCAGCGGATAGCCCGCCGCCAGTCCCGCAATGGCCGCCGCCAGCACGAGATAGGCCGAGAGCAGCACGCAGGCCACCGCCCAGTCTTGCGCAAAGCTGCGCCACAACAAGCGGTTGTCGATCGCATCCATCGCCAGCATCGCGGCCGACCACAGCACCACGCCCGATCCGAACGGCTGGCCGCTGAAAAGATCATCGAACGCGCCCAGCGGCAGCCCGGCCCAGATCGGCAGAAGGCCGGGGCGCAGCAGACGCCAGGCCAGAAACAGCAGGAAGGCCAGCGGGGGCACTACCGGGGCCGATGCGATTACGGGCGAAAACGCCGAAAGGCTGGCGAGCATGACCGAAACCCAGGGCAGCCCCATGGCCAGCAAGGGCCAAGGCGCCCGATTGATGCGTTGGGGCGCGATGTCTTCGGGCCTGATCGGTGCGGCCTGCAGATCAGCCATACGTGCCAGGGTATTGGGCAGCTTCAGGGGCATCAGGGAGCATCTCCCCCGCTGCTGGGATCAGGGGCCGGGCCTGCCGCCGCCTGGCTAGCGCCCAGCGCGCTGACGGCGGCGGCCTGAAACACTGGCAGAACCACCACGAAATCGGCATCGCTGGGATCGCTGGCCAGGTGGCCCACGCCGCCATCGTTCTGCACGCCGGTAACCACGGCCACCGGAATGCCCGGCGGATAGAGCCCGCCCGAGCCCGAGGTGACGAACACGTCACCGGGCCTCAGCGGGTTCACGCCCATGTTGATGAGCCGGATCGCGATGCGCCCGTTGGATTTGCCTTCGATGAACGCGGGCAGCCCATCGCGTGCGCGGCGCACGGGCACCACGTTTTCAGGATCGGTTACCAGCAGCACGCGCGCGGTGTTCGGCCCGGTTTCGACCACCCGGCCGATCAGTCCGGCGGCAGACCGCACCGGCTGGCCTGCGCGCACGCCCTGCGCCGTGCCCGCCGATAGCACCGCAAAGCGCCGTGCGCTGGCCGAGGTGGAGCCGATCAGCCGCGCCGCTGCCACTGGCTTCATCTGCGGATCGACAATCCCCAGGAGCGCCTTCAAGCGGCGGTTTTCGCCGTCCAGCGCCTGCATGGCAACGGCATTGGCCCGGGCGGCGGCCACTTCTCGGCTTAGCGCTGCGTTTTGCCGACCGGCTTGGAAATAGGCCCCGATGGCCGCGATCACGCCTTGGCCCGCCGCGCGCGTTTCTGCGCCCGCTTCGCCGGCCGGGCGCGCAAGTTCGTTGGCCGCGCCGCGCAAGGTTGAAAAAGCGGCCGGGTGGACGATGCTCACCACCAGCAAGATCGCGCCCGCAAGGAATCCGGCCACGGCAATGACGTAGCCGGTGAAGATCCCGAATTGCGCCCTGCGTGAAAAGCCCGGGCGCCGGTCCGCAGGCCGCGCCATGCTACCCTTCCTTATACGATCTGCCGCATGCCACGCTGCGGCATCACGCTGTCATCAGCACACCGCGATAAATCGGATCTTCCATGGCCCGGCCCGTGCCCAGCGCCACGCACGAAAGCGGGTCTTCCGCCACGCTGACCGGCAGGCCGGTTTCATCGCGCAGATGTTCATCAAGCCCGCGGATCAGCGCGCCGCCGCCGGTCAACACGATGCCCTGATCGACGATATCGGCCGCCAGTTCGGGCGCGGTGTTTTCCAGCGCGATACGCACGCCTTCGACAATCGCGCCGATGGGCTCCGAAAGCGCTTCGGCCACGTTGGCCTGCGTGATGGTGATTTCCTTGGGCACGCCATTCACCAGGTCGCGGCCCTTGATGTGGATCGTCTCGCCCACGCCGTCGGCGGGAACGATGGCGATGCC
>JAIXYF010000410.1 GCA_027490345.1 Novosphingobium sp. | reverse complement strand
ATGCGCAGCACCATCGGGGTACTGGTTTGCACTTGGCTATCGGCGTTTTGTCCGCGCCAGTGAAGGTTGAACAGCATCTGCAGCTTGGATGCCCCACCTGAAAGCCAGCGCGTGTCTGCGATCTTGACCGGATAGCCGACCTGATTGGTGATCAGCCGCTCGGTGCCATCCACTAGCGTATCCAGTGCAACCGCCTGAAACGAAGGACCATTGCGGCGGCGCATCTTGCGGGTGAGCACGGTGTCCACTTCGCGCTCGGTGGGAAACCGCGCGCGGACCGCGTCGATGAAGGCATCACTGGGATGCTGCCGGTTGGTGTCGTCGGTCATGGTGTGCGGCTTTGTCCCACTCTTTGGGTCAGGTGTCATGCTGGTCGGCCATCCCGCGCGAAAGGTGCGCGAGCCCGGCAAAATCGGCGATATGGCTGTGTCCGACGCGGGTTCCGCTTTCCCAGCGCATCAGGGTCTGGAAAGCCGCGCTCGACGGATTGAAGTTATACCACGGTGCGGCAGCAACAGTCGTGCCGACCGCGTTCCAGCAATTGCCACGGTCGTCTTCGAACTCGACCACGGCGCGGGTAACCAGCATATCGAACCGCTGCGCGCGCATGGTGGCCCGAACGAGGGGGCGGCGTTCGCCGTCGATAACCACGTAGCCGAATTTGAAGGGGCCGTAGACGACCTCCTTGTTCTCGAACTCGAGTCCCAGGACGAGGAATGCGCCGAGGTCGGGGCCTAAGTTGACATGGACCCAGGTGCCGCCCTTGCTGCCCCAGTCCTTGCGCGGCCCCCAGCTCTTGTTCATGCCCTCGGTGCAATCGACCTTGTACTCGCGGCCATGGAGCGAGAGCGTGCCGGTGACGCGGCCCTTGCTTTCCATGTGGCCGGTGTTCCAGCCATCATAGCCCGCGAGCTTGGACGAGGCGATCAGCGGGTTTTCCGCCGGATCGTGAGGATCGAAGGGATCGCATACCGCGCTGTAGGTGATGTCGAGCGCGCAATTGCCATCGAGCGACTGGTATTGAAATGCGCAATCGCGAGCGCTGTGCGCCTGGAACGAGAGGCCATTGGCCAGCGTGAACTTGTCGAAGCGCTCGGGGCAGGGCAAATGCATCTGCGCGTCGTTGTGCTCGATCTGCCAGGGATGCAGGCTGAGCCCTTTATGGATCTCGATCGAGCTGTGGCAGACGCCGAGATTGGGCCGGGCCAGATTGTAGATATTGCCGCTGATGCCCGCTTCGGGCACCGAAAAGATCAGGAACAGCGTTTCGGTCCAATGCACATCCCCCGGGTCACGGGGGTGGAACGCGAAATCCTGAGCAGTGATCATCTTAGGGTCTCCAGCACCAGCCGCCTTAGCAAACGATCATGCCGCCATCGATGACATGCTCGGTGCCGGTGATGAACGAGGATTCGTCCGAAGCGAGGAAAACCACTAGCGGCGAAATCTCCGACGGCTCCGCAAAACGGCGCAGCGGAATACCTGCCGCTGCACCGCCGCCATTCTCATCGGTTGCGGCGACCATCATCGGGGTTTTGACGTAGCCCGGATGGACCGAATTGGCACGGATGTTCTGGTCGCCATATTCGACAGCGACCTGCTTGGTCATGCCGCGCACCGCGAACTTGCTGCCCGCATAGGCAAGATTGGGCGTCCCGACGTTGGCGATCATGCCCGAGGTTGAGGAGATGTTCACTATCGAACCGCCGCCGCTGGCGATCATCGAGGGTAGGACCGCGCGCATGCCCAGAAACACGCCAGTCTGGTTGACCGCGCAGACGTGTGCAAAATCGGCCGCTGAAAGGTCAGCCGTCTTGGCGATGGTACCGATGATCCCGGCATTGTTGACCAGAACGGTGACCCGACCAAAACGGGCTTCGCCGGCAGCAACGACTTCCGCCCAGCCGGCTTCGCTGGCGACATCATGCTTCACAAACATGGCTTGGCTGCCCAGCGCCTCGGCCAGCGCTTCGCCAGCCACGGCGTTTATGTCGGTGAGGATCACGCTGGCGCCTTCGTCCACAAAGGCTTTGGCGTGGGCTTCGCCCATGCCTTGTGACGCACCCGTGATGATAGCGACCTTGCCGGACAATCTACCCATGTCAGCTCTCCACTTTGCCGGGCGATTGCTCGCCTGATTGGCCAACGCGTTGATCCCGCTTTGGTTTGATGGAGCGGCTCGGTCAGAAGCGGTGGTTCCTACGTGGCACTGATGCCCACTTTTTGGATGCCAACGCCGTTGCCCGATCGATATGTGCGCTTACCATCTGCCGTAACAACAAATATCGTTCACTGGTGTAATGTCAATGCCATCGCCTTCGTGCGAGGGCCCATTGGCTCCGCATGAGCGTGTCGAAGCGGGTTCGGCACGATGAGCATAGGACCGTAGCCTCGCCCTGGCACAGCCCGCTCTGACTTGCCGAAAATCTCATTTAACAATTGATTATATGCAATAAAATTTATGACCTTTGCCGACCTTGGATATCCTGCCCGTTGCGCACATTCATGCCGGAATGCTGGCCTAGAGCAACTGTGGCGAGCCGGGACCTGCCGATTTTCAACTACTGTGTTGACAGAAGGCGGGGGTGAATCTATCCAGTTAACTGGCTAACTAAATCCGTTCGGGCGGGCATAATTCCCGACGCCTTGGCAAAGCCGGACATAGCCGGCGGGCAAGGCGGCAATGGCAAAATCCGAAGCATTCAAGGGAAGGGGATTTTCATGACCAAGCATAAGATTGGCATTGCATCCGCGTTGACAGCACTGGCGCTCGCAAATGCGACCGCTGCACAGGCTGCTCAGGCTGCGCAAGACGGGGCTGCTGCCGGCGATCCGTCGGGCGAGATCATCGTGACCGCGCAGCGCCGCGCCGAAGCGCTGGAGCGCACGCCTGTGGCCATTTCGGTGGTGAGCGGTGAAGCCCTCGCCAAGCGGGCCATCGTTACCGAGGCCGATCTTCAGGCCGCCAGTCCGGGCCTGATCATCCGCGCGGGTTACAATTCGAACCAGCTTAACTATGCCTTGCGCGGCCAGTCGCTCGATGCCTTCAGCGATACGCGCCCAGGTGTTCTGCCCTATTTCAACGAAATCCAGCTCGACGGTGTCGGCGGCGGTTCCTCTGCGTTTTACGACCTGCAGTCGGTGCAGGTACTGAAGGGCCCGCAAGGCACGCTGTTTGGTCGCAACTCCACGGGCGGCGCGGTGCTCTTCACGTCGGTCAAGCCAGATGAGAACTTCGGCGGGTACTTCAGCGGGCGGGTTGGCAATTACAAGTCTTACCAGCTGGAAGGCGCGCTCAACGTGCAGCTGGCCGGCGAGAACGTATTGGCACGCGTGGCTGGTTTCTATGAAAAGCGCGACGGCTATCAGCGCAACCTGTTCAACAATACGCGCGCCGGCAATGTCGATCGCTATGGCCTGCGCGGCAGCCTGACCTTCAAGCTTTCCGATACCATCAAGAACGAACTGGTGGTCGATTACCTGCACTCGGGCGGCAACAGCCTGAGTGGCTTGATCGATAGCCTTGAGCCAACTGGGCTCATTCCGCTCATCGCACTGACCAATTTTGGCAATCAGGCGCAGTACAATTTCCTGATTAACGCGTTCACCGGTGGCGCCGCAGGTTGCAACGACACGACGAACAACTGCGCTGCCGCCTATGCTGCCGCCAACCCCAAGCTCGATCCCGGTGGTCTCGCGTCGTATCTGGCGACCCAGAAGGCCCGTGGTCCGTATGAGATCGAATCCGATGGTCCGGCAGTCTATCGCGGCCGCAACATCATCATCTCCAATATCACGTCGTTCGAGGTCGGGCCGGATACCAAGATCCGCAACATCTTCGGTTACACTTATCTCCAGAATGGCATCAGGGGCGATATCGACGGCACGCCCTATGGCATCGATGACAACGGTGATGGTGGCAAGAACGACGACACCCGTCAGTATTCCGAAGAACTCCAACTGGTCGGCAAAGCGTTCGGCGGAAATCTCGATTACGTGATCGGCGGCTTCCTCAGCCACGAAACCAACGTGAACGTGACGACCAGCCTTTTGCTGCAGTTCCCCCCGCTCACTTCGCGGACCAACTACAACAAGCTGACCACGCGCGACATGATCGCGGGCTATGCGCAGGGCACCTATGATCTTAGCGAGGCAACGGGCCTTGAAGGCTTGGGCATCACGATCGGCGCGCGTTACACGCACGAGAAGATCAAGTTCGATACGCTCGCGGCAGACACGGCCTTCAACGAGCCGCCAGCAGTCCAAGCGACGTTCGATTTCAATCAGCGCAAGTCCTTTGGTAATCTCAGCTGGACACTCGGCCTCCAGTATCAGGTCAATCCAAACTTGCTGATCTATCTCGCCTCGCGCCGCAGCTACAAGAACGGAGGCTACAACGGCATCCAGAATCCCAAGCCCGGTCTCGGTTCCGCTGGTGGCAATGAATATGGGCTCGAAACCCTGACCGACGCCGAAATCGGTATCAAGTATCGCGGCCAGATGGGCGGTGTTCCAGTCCAGTTCAATCTGGCTGGATATCAGAACTGGATCAAGGACGGGCAGCGCGTGGCCTACACGCTGCTAGGTTCAACCCCAGCTGCGGTAACCGTCAATGTTCCGTTCTCTAAGATCACCGGCTTTGAATTTGATGGTTCGATCCGGCCCGCATCCTGGCTGAACTTGGGTGGATCGCTGAACTACACCAATGCCCGTTTCACCGACAATCTCGTTTCCATAGGTGGCGGCGTGCCAGTCCCGTTCGCGACTTATCCTGATACGCCGAAATGGACAGGCTCGGCGTTCGGTGAAGTGACGGTCCCGGTTCGTGATTCGATGGAAGTCAGCTTGCGGTCGGATCTTTATGCTCAGTCGTTGTTCTGGTTCGCATCTACTGGAAACCGCAGCCCTGGCGCAAACATCAAGGGCTACACGCTGGTGAACTTCCGCCTCGGTCTGGCGGATACCAAGGCGGGTTGGTCGCTGTCGGCCAACCTCAAGAACGCCTTCAATCAGGTCTACTATGTGGGCGGTATTGCCACTGGAGAACTGTTCCAGTTCAACACGGTCGTTCCAGGTGCGCCGCGCACGTTCATGGCCGAACTGCGTTACAAGTTCTAAAGTCAGGGCCGGGCGGGTTCCCTCATCCGCCCGGCCCATGAAACCCCGGACACAACGGGGCAGAATTGAACGATATCAAACTGGAGAACAAGGATGTCTGGCAAGCTTCGCTTTGGCGCTTTCTGCGGTCCCCACCATCCGCTGAACGAGAACCCGACGCTTACCTTGCAGCGCGATCTCGAACTGGCGGAGCACCTTGAGTACCTTGGCTTCGACGAGTTGTGGTATGGTGAGCATCATTCGGCCGGGTGGGAACTGATTGCCAGCCCCGAAGTGATGATCGCGGCTGCGGCAGAGCGCACCAAGCGTATCAAGCTGGGCTCGGCGGTGACCTCCGTGCCCTATCACCATCCGCTGATGATCGCCGAGCGCTATAGCCAGCTCGATCACATGACTCGTGGCCGTGTCATGCTCGGTATGGGTCCGGGTTCGCTGGCCTCCGATGCCAAGATGATGGGCATTCCCGTCGCAAAGCAGCGCGACATGATGGACGAAGGCATCGACGTGCTTGTTCGTCTGCTGCGCGGTGAAACGGTGACCGCCAAGACCGACTGGTTCACGCTCGACAATGCGCGGATCCACATGACGCCCTATTCTCGGCCCAGCATTGACATGATCGCAGCCAGCACAATTTCTCCGACCGGATCGCGCGCAGCCGGGCGCAACGGCATTGGCATGCTCTCATTCGGCGCGACGTCCGGCGGCGCTTTCGATGCGCTTTCGGCCAACTGGAATATCGCCGAGGACACGGCCAAGGCCAATGGCAAGACGATTGATCGCAAGAACTGGCGATTGGTTGCGCCGATGCATATTGCACCGACGCGCGAACAGGCCCGCAAAGAGGTCGAGTTCGGCGTCGAAGGCTGGGCCGACTATCTGCGCAACGTGGCAGCCTTGCCGATCGTTCCGGGTGGCGGCGATGTCATCGATGCGCTGATGAGCTCGCATATGGCGGTGATCGGCACGCCCGACGACGCCGTGGCGCAAATCAAGCGGCTGCAGGAGCAGTCGGGCGGGTTCGGCACACTGGTGCTGTTTGCCCACAACTGGGCCGATTGGACCGAAACCAAGCGCTCCTACGAGATGTTTGCCCGTTTCGTCATGCCGCAAGTCGACGATATGATCGACAACCGCGCCGTGTCGGAAGCTGAATGCCGCGCCAACCGGCCCGAACTGGCGGGACAGATTGGTGCCGCCATCCAGGACCGCATCCAGCGCCATATCGACGAGCATGGCCAAAAGGACATCGCGCCCGAACTCATCGCCGCGTTGCCTCCAAAAGCCTGACCCGAGGGGAAGGTTGCGGGCAGAGCGGTTGGCTCTGCCCAGCGCATCGGCAGCAAGAGCGAGACGCGCCCATGGATCTGTTCATCAAGCAATATGTGCTGCGGGCAACGGAAGGCGCCGTTTCGGCCTTGCGAGCGGAGCTTGGTCACCTCTCGCAGCGGATTGCCGAGCTTGATGGCGTGGTCGGGGTCGATCTCTTGCAAGACGAGGCGGATGCCAATCGCTTCATTTTCATCGAGCGCTGGCAATCGGCGGCAGTTTATGCCGAGGGCAGCCAGTTGCTCGACAAGGCGGTGTTCAAAGCCGTGTTTGCTCATCTTGGCGCGCCGCCCGAAGTTGCAACGCTGAAAGCGCTTGGCGCGGGCGGGCCTTGATTCGGCATAACGCTTAAGCAGCAGCCAGTTCAAGCACCCCGCTGGCGCCGCCCACATAGGCCGGGATTGCCCTGCTAAGCGTTACCGCATGGTCAAGTTGAAGCATCTCGACTGGCGAGAGTTTCGCCGCCATCTGGCCGATTTCAGGTGCCAATGATTGGAGGGCCGTGGTCAGATCCAGATTCTCGGGCATGGCAGAGACGACGAGCCGCGCGATCGCCTCGCTGGCAACCATCACCGCCGGCGAAAGCGTGCCTTCCCGGCTGGCCTTGTCATAGGCCTGCTTGCCCAGGAACATGGTTCGGATCATGTTTCGCGGCTCAGGACGCTGGATCAGGTGGGCAAACACCGACATTTCCGCACGGATTGCGCCATCAATCGGCTGCATCAGTCCAAACTCGACGCAATCGAGGATCGCGAGCGGGGCTGGTTCATGGCCGAGCATTCGCGCCATTTCGCGCGTGCGATGCGCGGCGATGGCATCCGCGTAGGCGGCATGGGCGAGCGGCTGCGCGGCGTCGTCCCACGGCTGCACCGCATGCGCGCGGTCCGAGAGGAGCCACTCCTCCGCCGCAGCGATTTCCTCTCCCTGTTCGGCCACAGCGTGGACAAGGCCGGCCTCAAGCGCTTCCTCGCCTGCAAGCGTGCGGCCAAGCAGCAGCACCTCGAGGCCGAGCGCGACGCCGACGAGCCGCGGCATACGCTGGGTTCCGCCCGCGCCCGGCAGCAGGCCGACCCCGCACTCGGGCAGACCGAGCATGGCCCGGCGGTTGCTGGTGACGACGCGGTAATGTGTGCCCAGCGCGAGCTCGCAGCCACCGCCGAGTGCCACTCCGGCGATGGCGGCAGCCACAGGCTTGCCCGCTGTCTCCAGCCTCCGGATGGCATGGCTAAGCGGAAAGAAGTGGTTGAACGCCATGTCGAACCGGTCAGCAGCGGGCGCAGCGACGATCATGTCGTAAGCCACGCCGAGTTCGGTAAGGTCAGCGCCCGCACAAAAGCCGGTGGCCTTGCCTGATCGCACGAGCACGCCCTTCACATCGGCACGGTGCAGCCATTCGGCAAATTCACCGAGCTCGTGGATAGCCTTGTTCGAAAACACGTTCATCGATCTGTCAGGGCAATCGAACACGAGGTGCACGAGGCCATTGTCCTGCTTCTCGGCACGGAACTGCGTGAGAGTGGGCGGGGTCATGGTGTGGGCTCCGGTATCGGCGTGCGCGGTTTGCGGAACTTGCCTGCATCGTCGCGGACACGCTGGGTGGTAACGTCTATAGAGCGGGGGTGCTTGGCTTTGGCGAGGTGGTCGGCAAGGAAGGCCGAGAGGTCACTCACTGACAGCGCCGAGTCAGTTTCGATAACGGCGTGGACACACGCACCCAGATCGGGATCGGGTTTGCCGAAGACTGCGCAGCTTCGCACGTCCGGGTGACGCAGGACGGCTGCCTCGACCTCGGCGGGCCAGATGTTGATCCCGCCACTGATTATCAGGTCATCTTTGCGGTCTGCCAGGAAAAGAAAGCCGTCCGCATCGAGCCAGCCGATGTCGCCGACGGTTTCCCAGCCCTCGGGGGTCGCACGGCGCTCGGCCCCGATGTAGCGGTAAGTCGATCCGGGGCCGCCGGGTGGCATGGCATAGACCTCGCCCTGCTCGCCCGGTGCCGCATCGCTGCCATCGGGGCGCAGGATACGGATACAACCACCGCCGATGGGGCGGCCGACCGAACCGGGCCGCTTCAGCCACTCGCGCCCGCCGATCCAGCAGCGGACAAGGCCTTCGGTCGCGCCGTAGACTTCCCAGACATGATCCGGTCCGAGCCAGTCGATCCACGCCGATTTGAGCCAGGGCGCCATAGGCGCAGCGGTGTGCACAACCTGCTTCCAAGCGGCATATCGCGCAGGTGGCCGCGCGGTTTCGGGCAGGGTCATGATCCGGTGCATCATGGTTGGCACCATCAGCGCCCAGCCAATCCCCTCATGCGCGATGATATCAAGCGCCGCCACCGCGTCGAACCTGTCCATGGTGTGGACGGTGGAGCCATTCCACAGTGCGAACACCGCCGCGCTGAACGGGGCGTTGTGGTAAAGTGGCCCTGGCACGATCACCTTGCCGTAGGCTGGGATTCCGATGAAGGCGGTGCCAGCGGGAAAACCGGCAGGGCGGCCATCGACGATGACCTTGGGCGTACCTGTGCTGCCACCGCTGGTGCAGGCCTTCCACGACCCCGCAACCGGGCACGGCTCCGCCGGGGCATGGTGGGACGAGGGCGCGGGCAGCATCTCGGCATCGATGGCGCAGCGCGGCTGCATTACGCCGATGATGGCATCACGCTCTGTGGGGGTAAGGCGATGCGAGAGCGGCGCAGGAGTCGCGCCGCAGCGGTAGATGGCAAAAGTGAGCGCGAGAAAGTCAGGCCCGTTCGGAAGCTGGAAGGCCATTAGATCGTGTGGCTCCACACCTTTGCCGATGAGCCATGTCGCTAGCTGCGCACTGCGCGCATCGAGCTGGCCAAACGTCCACTGCTCTGTCCCATGGACCAGCGCCTCGCGTTCGGGCGGAACCCGCGCAAACAAGTTGGCCAGCGGCAGGAAGGCCTCAGAAGCCGACGGCATCGGCGCCCTTCAGGGAAAGGATCGCGCGGGCATCATCCGGCGTGGCGACCTCAAGTCCGAGTCCCTCGATGATCTGGCGTACGCGGGTTACCTGTTCGGCGTTGCTTTGCGCGAGCTGCCCGCGCCCGATCCACAGGCTGTCTTCCAGCCCGACGCGGACATGACCGCCCATGCTCGCGGCCATGGCGGCGACTTTCATCTGGTTAGCGCCCGCAGCCAAGACGGACCAGCGGTAGTTGTCGCCAAACAGCCGGTCTGCGGTCCGCCTCATGTGCATCACATCGTCGGGATGCGCGCCGATCCCCCCGAGCAGGCCGAAGCAGGTCTGGATGAACAGTGGGGCTTCTAACAGCCCTTCGCTCCAGAAGTAGTGCAGGTTGTAGAGGTGGCTGGTGTCATAGCACTCGAACTCATAGCGCGTGCCGGTAGCATTTAGCGTGTCGAGCGCATAACGGATGTCCTTGAAGCTGTTGCGGAACACCAGATCGTGGCTCCCCTCCAGCATCTCCGGCTCCCACGCGTGCTGGAATTCCTTGAAGCGCTTCAGCATCGGGAACAGGCCAAAATTCATCGAGCCCATGTTAAGGCTGGCGACTTCAGGCTTCCACACTTCGGCGGGCTTCACGCGGTATTCGACCGGCATGTAGGGTGATGCGCCGGTTGTGAGATTCACCACCACGTCGCTGCTCTGCTTGATCACGCGCAGGAACGGTTCGAAGTCCTCGGGCGTGTGGACTGGGTGACCATCCTGCGGATCGCGCGCGTGAAGGTGGACGATGGCCGCACCAGCGTCCGCTGCGCCGAGCGCGGCTTCGGCAATCTCCTGCGCGGTGACGGGAAGGTGCGGTGACATCGACGGAGTGTGGATCGAGCCCGTAACCGCGCAGCTGATGATGACTTTGTGCTGTGCCACGTTCAACTCTCCTGCAGGGCCTGCATGGCATCGCGCCAATGCCGGGCCAAAGTCTCGCGGGTATGGGGCGCGGCGATGCCGATCAGCGCCTGCGCGCGCGCCTCGTGCCCCAGATTGCGCAGATCCGCCGCGCCATGTTCGGTTACGACCACATCGACATCGAAACGCGAGAGCGAAACCGGACCGTGCCCTCCGCCTGCCGGAACAATGCGGCTGGCAGTCCCTGTCTCCGACGGCAGCGCGATGATCCTCAGACCGCCTGCGGCCCTTGCGCCGCGCGCGTAGTCGCCCCCGCCGCCGGGTCCCGACAGGAACCCCCGCGCCGAAGCTTCTGCATGGACCTGTCCGTAAAGATCCACTTCCATCGCGGAATTGATCGTGACGAACCGCTCGATTGCGCCGAGCGTTGCCGGATCGTGGGTGACACTGACCGGACGGAACTGGAAATGGGGATCGCCGAGCCCGTCGTAGAGCGCGGTACTGCCGATTGCGACCCCGACAAGCGCCGACGGACCGTTTGCCATCGCGCCCGAGCGCACGAGTTCCAGCGCACCATCGCCGATGAGGCCCGTGTGGAGCCGCAGGCCGCGATGGCCCGTGAGCGCGCGGAGCACGGCATCGGGGATCTTGCCGAGCCCGGTTTGAACCGTCGCCCTATCGGGGATGAGCGGCGCGACGTGGGCGGCGATAGCGAGGCTCGTCGCGTCCTCGCCGCTGGCCATCGTGCGCAGCGGCTGCTCGCTCTCGTACCAGCCGGTCAGCTCTGCAAGTGGAATGCCGGGATCACCCGGCGTGCGCGGCATCAGCGGATTGATGTGGGCAATGCGCACCGGAATCTCGCGCCACAGGGCCGCGATAAACCCGGTTTCCGCGCCGAAGCTGCAATTTCCCCCGGCATCGGGCGGACTGCACATGAACAGCGCTGCGGCCGGCTTCTGCTGGCGATAGAGCGCCAGGATGTCTTGATAGCACAGCGGCAGGAACTGGCTGCGCGCCCCTTCGCCGCGCAGTTCCGGCGTCTGGAAAAATGTCAGGACGCGCGCGTCATGCCCTGCGCGCCAGACCGCCTTGTT
>JAIXYF010000069.1 GCA_027490345.1 Novosphingobium sp. | reverse complement strand
CTGTTCCTGAAGGATGCGGGCGGGCAATTCTGGCTGGTAACGGTGGAGCACGTAAAGCGTGTCGATCTGAAGGCCTTGGCGGGTGCTATCGGCGCGAAGAAGCTGAGCTTTGGCAAGGCCGAGGACATGGTCGCTCACCTTGGCGTCACGCCCGGTTCGGTTACACCGCTTGGCGTGAGATCCGACGTCCTGAACGAGGTAAAGGTCGTCATTGATGAAGACCTTGCGGGAGCAGATATGGTCTACGTGCATCCCTTGCGCAACACGGCGACGATAGGGCTTTCTGGTACCAATCTGCTGCGCGTGCTCGACTACTACAATCACCAGCCGCTGATCGCGGCGATCCCCGAGCGGCCTCCGGTCGATCAGGTATGACGGTCTCGACCTTCGAGCTGTTCAAAATCGGTGTCGGTCCTTCCAGCTCGCACACCGTGGGACCGATGGTCGCCGCACGGCGGTTTGGCTTGGTTCTGGAAGAGCGCGGGCTGCTGGCGCCTACCGTCCGCGTTGACGTCGATCTCTATGGTTCGCTGGCGCTGACGGGCAAGGGGCACGCCTCCGATACCGCCGTGCTGCTGGGGCTGATGGGCGAGACCCCCGCCAAGGTCGATATCGATGCCGCGCCGGGCAAGATCGCGGCGGTGCATGAAACCGGGCGGATTGATCTGCTCGGCAAGCATTCGGTGCGCTTTGTCCCGGCGGACGATCTCCGTTTCCACCAGCGCGAACGCCAGCCGTTTCACAGCAATGCCATGGCGCTGAACGCCTATGGCGAAGACGATGCGCTGCTGTTGCGCCGGTTCTACTATTCGGTCGGTGGCGGATTCGTGCTCGATGAAGACGAGGCGGGGCGCAATGCGCCAGCAGGCGATGCTGCCCCGGTGCCCTATCCCTTCACCACCGGCGATGAGCTGATCGCGATGGCAGGCGCGGCAGGCCTCACGATTGCCGAACTGATGCTGGCCAACGAGACGGCGCTGCGCCCGGTCGCGGAAGTCGAAGCGGGGCTCGACCTGCTGGCCAATACGATGGCGGCCTGCATCGACCGGGGCACCTCTCAAGGCGGGACGCTGCCGGGCGGCCTCAAGGTCAAGCGCCGGGCACAGGCGATTGCGGCGGAACTGGTGGCGCGCCAGCAGGCCGCGCTCAGCGATCCGCTCGTGGTGCTCGATTGGATCAATCTCTGGGCCATGGCGGTCAACGAGGAGAACGCGGCGGGCGGCCGGGTGGTGACAGCACCGACGAACGGCGCTGCGGGGATCATCCCGGCGGTGCTGCGCTATTACGAGCGCTGCTACCGGGGCGATGCGGCCGGGCGGCGCGTGTTCCTGCTGACGGCGGCGGCGATTGGCGCGCTCTACAAGCGCAATGCATCGATCTCCGGCGCTGAAGTCGGCTGTCAGGGTGAAGTCGGCGTGGCCTGCTCGATGGCGGCAGCAGGGCTGACGGCAGTGCTGGGCGGCAGCAATGCACAGATCGAGAATGCGGCGGAAATCGGCATGGAGCACAACCTCGGCCTCACCTGCGATCCGGTGGGCGGGCTCGTGCAGATCCCCTGCATCGAGCGCAATGCGATGGGCGCGGTGAAAGCCATCGACGCCTCCCGCCTCGCGCTGCTGGGGGATGGCAATCATATGGTCAGCCTCGACAAGGTGATCGAGACGATGCGCCAGACCGGGTTCGACATGCGCGACAAGTACAAGGAAACGTCGCAAGGCGGGCTCGCGGTCAACGTCGTCGAGTGTTGAGGTGAACCTCAGGCCCGGCGGCAGGCCTCGCCAGACGGCCCAAGTCCAGTGCATAGGCCCGACGCGCGAATAGTGGCAAAAAGGTCGCACTTGCTAGATAATGGCCTGTGGATAACGCAGTGGATGCGGCGAATATTGCAGTCATGGGGCAGATTCCGGGATCTGCCACGTATCTGCCTCTGATCAAGGCCAAGGCGGCGCCGAAACCCAAGGGCTTCGGAAAGCATAGCGACGATGATCGGCAAGCTTCTACGCAGCGGATTTGTGGCAAGTGTTCACCTCGTTTCCAGCCTATCGGTGGCGGCGGCGCCCGGCACTTTCGAGGTGCCCCCCGGCGTGGTTGCACCCGGCCGGTTTGATGGCGAGTTGGAACACGGCCGGTTTGTCGGCGCCTTGCAGCTGCAGGGTGAAGTGTTCCACGTGCAGGGGCTGGCGCTCGATCCGGCGCATGTCTGGGTAACATCGGTGGATCACGGCGGCCAGCGCGCGTTCCTGCACATGTTTGACCGCGCGAG
Source organism: Novosphingobium sp. (assembly GCA_027490345.1). GTDB lineage: Bacteria > Pseudomonadota > Alphaproteobacteria > Sphingomonadales > Sphingomonadaceae > Novosphingobium. The sequence goes on along the minus strand of JAIXYF010000069.1, from coordinate 1,223 downwards.
CGGCCGCTTCCTGCAGCGCCTCGAACTGACCGATGGCGCGCGGTATCATCCGGGCGGCCTTTCGCTTTCGGGCGGATCGCTGTGGGTGCCAGTGGCGGAACTGCGCGCCAACAGCACGGCGGTGCTGGTCGAGATCGACGTTGCCACGCTCACCGTCCGCCGCCGCATTGCGGTTGCCGATCATATTGGCTGCGTGGCGGCCGATGGCACGCGGCTCGTGGCGGGCAACTGGGACAGCCGCCTGCTCTACGAATTTGATCTGAAGCGCGGCGATCAGCCGGTGCGCGTGGTGAAGAATCCATCCGCCACGCACTTTCAGGACATGAAGTTTGCCGGCGGCAAACTGGTGGCGGGCGGCAATACCAGCTGGCTGGCCGGCACGCTCGATTGGATCGATCCCGCCACGATGCAGGTCACCCGTTCGCTCAAGGCCGGCGCGATCGGCCCGGTGCGTCCGTTTGGCAGGGGCGGCCCCTTCACGGGCGAAGGCATGGCGATCGAGGGCCGCGAGCTTTATGTGCTGCCCGAGGATGGACCGAGCCGAGTGTTCCATTTCCGTCTGGATTCCTGAGGGCATCGCAAAATTCTATTGCGGCGCGCGCAAACGGCGCTTCCGGTGCTCTTCCGGCTTGGATAGGCTGGCGAGAAAGCCGAGAGGAGACCCATGCAGCCGCCCTATATTCTCGCCATCGATCAGGGCACCACATCCAGCCGGGCCATCGTGTTTGATGCCAATGCCGCACCGATTGCCACGGCGCAGCGCGAGTTTGCGCAAATCTATCCGGCCTCGGGCTGGGTGGAGCATGATCTGGAAGACATCTGGGCCGATGTCGTCACCGTGATGCGTGAAGCAGTGGCCAAGGCCGGGATCGACGTGGCCGAGATTGCCGCCATCGGCATCACCAACCAGCGCGAAACCGTGGCCGTGTGGGAGCGCGCCAGCGGCAAGCCGATCCAACGCGCCATCGTGTGGCAGGATCGGCGCACGGCCGATACGTGCGCGCAGCTCAAGGCCGACGGGGCCGAGCCGCTGTTTACCGCGAAGACCGGGCTGCTGCTCGATCCGTATTTTTCCGGCACCAAGCTGGCGTGGCTGCTCGATAACGTGGCCGGCGCCCGTGCCGCTGCCGAGCGCGGCGAGCTGGCCTTCGGCACGATTGATTGCTTCCTGCTTTCGCGCCTCACCCGCGGCAAAGTCCACGCCACCGATCCCACCAATGCCT
>JAIXYF010000093.1 GCA_027490345.1 Novosphingobium sp. | reverse complement strand
CTTGCCCGCCTATGCCGGCAATCTCGACATCATGACTTCGGCGGCCCTGAAAACGGCTGAGAAGATCGCCGAAAGGATGGCGGCATGACTTTGGACCCCACCACGACCAAGCTCTACATCTAGGACGTCACCCTGCGCGACGGGATGCACGCCATCCGCCACCAGTACGGCCTCGATCATGTGCGCAAGATCGCCAAGGCGCTCGATCTCGCCAAGGTGGACGCCATCGAAGTGGCGCACGGCGACGGCCTGCAGGGCTCCAGCTTCAACTATGGCTTCGGCGCGTACACCGATTGGGACTGGATCGGCGCGGTGGCCGAAGTCCTCGAACACAGCGTGCTGACCACGCTGCTGCTCCCCGGCATCGGCACGGTTCACGATCTCAAGCACGCCTGCGAAATGGGCGTGAAGTCCGTGCGCATCGCCACGCATTGCACCGAAGCGGACGTGGCCAAGCAGCATATCGAGGCCGCGCGCAACCTCGGCATGGACGTCTCGGGCTTCCTGATGATGAGCCACATGGCCCCGCCCGAAGCGCTTGCCCAGCAGGCCCTCCTCATGGAAAGCTACGGTGCGCATTGCGTCTACGTGACCGACAGCGGCGGCGCGATGAACATGGACGAATATGCCGCGCGCCTGCAGGCCTATGACCGGGTGCTGAAGCCCGAAACCCAGCGCGGGGTGCACGCTCACCACAACCTCAGCCTTGGCGTCGCCAACTCGATCGTCGCGGTGCAGAACGGGGCGGTGCGCGTCGATGCCAGCCTTGCGGGCATGGGCGCGGGCGCGGGCAATGCGCCGCTCGAAGTGTTCATCGCGGCGGCGGATCGCTATGGCTGGAACCACGGCTGCGATCTCTATGCGCTGATGGACGCGGCTGAAGACCTTGTCCGGCCCTTGCAGGACCGCCCGGTGCGCGTGGACCGTGAAACGCTGATGCTGGGCTATGCGGGCGTCTATTCCAGCTTCCTGCGGCATGCGGAAAAGGCGGCGGCGGACTACGGCGTCGAACCGCGCGAGATCCTGGCCGAAGCGGGCCGCCGCAAGATGGTCGGCGGGCAGGAGGACATGCTCGTCGATATCGCGCTCGATCTGGCGAAGAGCGCGAGCGATAGCTGACCGCGTTCAGCGCCGCTGATGGCCTGCGCCTGCGCGCAGCAGAATGGTGCCTGCAATAACGGCAAGGACGGCAAAGCCTGCCAGCGCGGCGGTCTTGCTGCCGAGTAGGTGATCGAGCTGCACAAACGTGAGCGGCGCCACCAGCACGCCAAGGTAGGCGAACGACGTGCCGGTCGCGACAGCCTCGGCGGTGCGCCCGGCAGGCGCGGCCAGCCCCAATTCGGCAAGCAGAATGCCATTCCAGCCCATCGCGGTCATGCCCAGCAGCATGCTCCCCGCAGTCAGCCGCAGCACGGAAGGCTGCGGCCAGAGCAGCAGGAGCCAGGCAAGGCCTGTCGCCAGTCCGATCAGCGCCAGGTGCAGATTGGCCCGGCCATAGCGCGCCGTCGTGATGCCGAACACGATGCGCGCGCCCGCGCCCGCCATCGTCGCCACGGCAAGATAGCCCGCCGCCTTGCCGACGGACAGACCATGGAGCCAGAACAGCCCCGGCACCAGATAGGTCGTCAGCCCGGCCTGATTCATCGCATAGACGCCCGCCACGAGCGCCAGCCGGCGCGTTGCCGGTTCGCCAAGCGCGCCGCGCATCGCCGCCAGCAGATGCTGGCGCGGCGGCAGATGCGCGGCAATGGCACCATGCGTTTTCAGCCCCGGCAGCGAGAGCATGAACGTGAGGCCAAGCAAAGCCAGAACCGGCCAGATGACCGCATGCCAGCCGCCGTGCTGCGCGGCATAGGGCGCGATCAGCGCGACCATCGCCGTGCCGACCGGCACGCCCGTCTGCCGCAGCGAGACGACCAGCGGCTGCATCCGCGCCGAGTAGCTCTGCGCCAGAACGAAAGAGCTTGAAGGCACGATCACGCCATAGGCAAAGCCCATCAGCACGATGCCGAGGCAGGCCAGCAGCGCGCCGAGCGCATCGGCCGAGACGGCGGAAAACAGGGCATAGCCCAGCCCCGTCGCGACGACGGAGCCGAGCTGCAAGGCCCGCACGCTCAGCCCCGCCATCAGCCGCGCGGTACTGACCGAGCCGGCAATGGCCGCTGCGTACATTAGCGAGGTGTAATACCCGATCCAGCTTTCCGGCAGGCCCTGCGCCCGCACGATCACGACGGAAATGGCCAGAGGCGCGGCAATCGTGAACGACGCCGCGATCTGGATCAGCGAAGTGGCAAACAGCGTGCCGAGGCCGCTCTGGCGCGATATGGGCAGAGCGGCTTCGGGTGCGGAGACTGGATCAGGAATAGCGGATCAGCCCTGACTTTTCTGAACCCGCGCGCCGCCATCGAGCATCCCGCTGATCATGTCGCCCATGTAGACATGCGGCTTGGGATAGGCCGCGCGGCTGTGCGTGAGGCCCAGTGAAAGCGCGGCTTCGACCAGCTTGTACGTCAGCGGGCCGGGATTGATCAGCGGCACCGGCAGGCGCTCGGCCAGCCAGGCGTGGCTCTGGTGCATGGTGGTGGAGCCGAGGCAGATCGCCTGCGCGCCGTCTTCCACGCACTGCATCGCGCTTTCCAGCAGCTTGGGGAACACGTCCTCCTCCTTGCCGCCAAGCAGGTTCGACACATCGGGCGCGATGTTGGGCGAGCGGACCGAGACGCACTTGTCCTCCAGCCCGTATTCACGCAGCGTCTTGGTGTAGAGCCCCTTCCACGGCGCCCACTGGGTGAGCACCGAGAAATTGTTCGCAAACATCAACGCGGTCAGGAACGAAGCGCGGCCCGGCGAGATCACCGGAATATCAAGCACCGAGCGCAGCGCGTTCATGCCCGAATCGCTCATCGTATCGATGCAGACCGCATCGTAGCCGTCCTTTTCGGCGCTGAGCCCGGCCTCGAAGATCGAGATATCGGCGAGCACGTAGTCATGATGGCTGTCGTAAAGCGCAGGTGCGGCCTTCACCGGCTTGTAATCGAACGTGATCCCTTCGCCGAGTTGTACCGAATCCAGCTGCGCCTTGCGGTTGGCGACGCCTTCGTCGTCGAGCGGAAAGGGAACGATCACCAGAACGCGCTTGTCTGCCATGTCAGGATCCTCTCGGGAGCGCAGTGCACTCAGCCCAGCGAGCAGCGGGTTTGCCTCGCGGACGAACTATGCTAAGAAAATACCCAATGGTCCAGACCAATAATGCGCCCTTGCCAGCCTGAACTACCAACGGATTGCGCCCCATGTCCTCCCTGCCTCTTCCGCGATACCGGGAAATCGCCGACCGCCTTCAGGGCGAGATCGCAGCGGGCAAATGGCCTGTGGGCGAAAAGCTGGCGCCGGAGCAGGTTCTGGCCAGCGAATTCGATGTCAGCCGGTTCACCATCCGCGAGGCGATGAGCCGGCTGGAGGAATGCGGCCTCATCAGCCGGCAACGGCGGCGCGGCACGATCGTGACCGCGCAGCACCCGGTTGAACAGATGGTGCAGAAGCTCGGCTCGATGGACGAACTGCTGCAATATGCGCCGCAGACCAGGCTGAAGCCGATCCGCACCAGCGTGATCGAGGCCGATGTGGCGCTGGCGCAGATGCTGCCGTGTTCGGTCGGCACGCGCTGGGCGCGGATCGAAACGATCCGGATCGAGGCGAAGCGCAGCCCTGTCTGCTGGAGCGACATCTACGTTCCAGCCGAATTTGCCGCCGTGGCCGAACGCATCGGCAAGGACACCACGCCCGTGTTCCAGCTGATGGAACAGACTTACGGAATGCACGCCGCCGATATCAACGCCGAGCTGTTTGCCGGATCGCTTTCCCAGCGCAAGGCCGAAGCACTCGAAGTGGCGCCCGGCAGCCCGGCGTTGATCATCGTGCGCCGCTACCGGGATCGCGCCGGCAGACTGTTCGAAGTTTCCGTCAGCGAACATCCCGCAGGCCGGTTTTCCTATTCGGTCGATCTGAAACGCAAAGAAGGAAGCCTGACCCCGCCATGACAGAACAGTTCACCACCATGGCGCAGATCAAAGGCGGGCCATCGATGGCCCCCACCCCGATCCGCAGCTTCCTGTTCGCGCCCGCCAATCACCCCCGCAAAGTGGAGAAAGTGTTCGCCAGCGGCGCGGACGCGGTGATTCTGGATCTGGAAGACGCTTGCGCAGCATCCGAAAAGGCCGCCAGCCGGGCGACCGCCGTGACCGCCCTTTCCGCCCCGCGCCAATGCCTTGGCTATGTGCGGATCAACGCGGCGGACACCGAATGGTGCCTGCGCGATCTTGATGGCGTGATCGGCCCTTGGCTGGATGGGATCGTGGCGCCCAAGATCGAGAAGCCCGAAGAAATCGTGCTGATAGACTGGCTGATTGCCCAGTTCGAGCGCGAGCGCGGGTTGCCAATTGGCGGAATCGACCTGATGCCGATCATCGAAACTGGCGCTGGCCTCCACGCCCTCGATGCGATCATCGCCGCAGGCACCCGGATCAAGCGCATCTCGTTCGGCGCGGGCGATTTCACGCGTGACATGCGAATGAAGTGGAGCGCGGACGAGGCCGAACTGGCCTATGCGCGCGGGCGACTGGTGCTCGCCTCACGCGTCGGCGGGCTGGAAGCGCCGATTGACACGGTGCACATCGATCTGGCGGACGAGGAGAGCTTTGCCGCGTCGGTCGTCACCGGCGTGAAGTTCGGGTTTCAGGGCAAGCTGCTGATTCATCCGGCGCAAGTGGCGCTGACCAACAGCTCATTCATGCCCAGCGAAAAGGAAATCGCGCGGGCGCAAAAGATCGTTGATGCCTTCAACGCGGCTGAGAACGCAGGCTCCGCCTCGATCAAGGTTGATGGCTACTTCGTCGATTATCCGATTGTCGAGAAGGCACAACAGGTCTTGGCGCTGGCCGCCCGCCTCTAACCCAGCCAGTCTGCCAGAATCGCTGCGCTGTCTGCCCCCAGCGCGCGCCCGGCCCAGCGGATGCTGCCAGGCGTTTCGCTGAGGCGGGGGCACACGGCGGGCAGCACCAGCTCGCCCGCGCGCTCATCCTGCACGCGCACCAGATTCTCGCGCGCAGCATATTGCGGATCGGCAAAGATTTCGTCGATGCCATAGACCGGGCCGCAGGGAACCTGCCCTGCCTCGCACGCAGCCAGCACTTCATCGCGGGTCATCCCGCTGGTCCAGTGGCTGACAAAGGCGTCCACTTCGGCGCGGCGAGCCTCACGCTTGGTGATCGAGCCGTAGATGCCATCGCCGGTCACATCCATCCGGTCCATGATCGCGGTAAGGCGGCCGAAGATCTTGTCGTTGGTGCAGGCAATCGCCACCCACTTGCCGTCCCGGCAAGGATAGTGGCTATGCGGCACGGCGTTGACCGTGCCCGCGCCCATCCGCTCGCGCACAAAGCCGCTGCGCGCATAGGCAGGCGCCAGTTCATCAAGCAGGCGGAACGTGCCTTCATACAGGCCGAGATCGATGATCTGCCCGCGCCCGGTCGTCTGCCGCACATGCAACGCGGTCAGCACGCCCAGCGCAGCGTAAACACCTGTGAGATAGTCCGAAAGCGTAGCTGTGCCGGGGGAGGCGGGCGGCGAACCGGGCTCTCCGCACAAATAGGAAATGCCGCTGAACGCATTGGCGATACGGCCGAAACCGGGGCGGTCGCTGTAAGGCCCGGTCTGACCGTAGGCGGTGACGCGGGCGATGATCAGCCGCGGGTTGATCGCCTGCAGCACATCGGGGCCAAGCCCCCAGCGCTCCAGCGTGCCAGGCTGGAAGTTTTCCACCAGCACATCGGCCTTGGCCGCCAGTTGGCGCAAGGTTTCCGCGCCTTCGGGGGTCCGCAAGTCGAGTTCGATCGAGCGCTTGTTACGCCCCTCGCTCAGCCAGACGAGCGTGTCGCCCGCTTCGGTCGGCGTGCCGAACTTGCGCACCGGATCGCCGCTGCCGGCCAGTTCGACCTTGACCACATCGGCGCCGAACTCGGCCAGATATGTGGCGCAATAAGGCCCTGCGATGAACGTCGCGAGATCAAGCACCTTGAGGCCATCAAACGCGCCCGGTGCCAGACCTTCGGAAGGCTGATTTTCGCCGCTCATCTCATACACTTTCTATTGGTCCAGACCTTTTTCCCGCGTAAGGGAATGGTGGGAGGCCTTCAAGGCCGAATGTTCGATAAGCCAGAGGAACCCGCGCCGTGCTGATGTCTGCCGAAGCCTATCGCGAATCGCTGCGCAGCCTTGCCCCGCGCGTCTATGTCGGCGGTGATCTTGTTGCATCGGTCGCGGACGAGCCACGGCTGGAGCCGGGGATCAATGCCGTCGGCCTCACTTATGATTTCGCGCTGCTGCCCGAATCCGCCAAGGTGATGACGACGACCGGGCTGGCAGGCGCCCCGGTAAACCGCTTTTTGGCGATAAATCGCAGCCGCGAGGATCTGCTCGACAAGCTCGAAGCCGTGCGCCTCACATGCCAGTATGGCGGCTGCACCCAGCGCTATCTGACGCATGATGCCTTCAACGGCCTGTGGGAAGCGACCTGGCGGATCACGCAGCGCACCGGCGGCGAAAGCCATGATCGGCTGAAGGCCTATATCACCCACGCGCAGGCGAACGATCTTTCCATCGGCATCGCGATGACGGACGGCAAGGGCGACCGTTCCAAGCGCCCGTCAGAGCAGGCAGAGCCGCTGTCCTACGTCCATGTGCGCGAGCGGCGTGCGGACGGGATCGTGATCGCCGGGGTCAAGGCCATCGTGACCGGCGGTCCGTACATGCACGAGTTCCTTGTCCTGCCCTGCCGCCGGATGCGCCCCGAAGACCGGGATTTCGCAGTGGCCTGCGCGGTGCCGATCGATGCGCCGGGGATCACCGTGGTCTCGCGCCCGGCAGGCCGCCCGGGGAATGCGGCGGCCAAGTTCAGCGCCAAGTTCGCGCAGTCGGTTGCGGCGATCCATTTCGATGACGTGTTCGTGCCGTGGGACCGCGTGTTCATCGATGGGGAAACCGAAGAAGCGCACCTGATGACCACCAACTATGCCTCGCACCACCGGCACAGCTGCATCGGCGCGCGCGCGGGTTTTGGCGATCTGTTGATCGGCGCGGGCGCCATGATGATGGACGCCAACGGGCTGGAGCTGGACCGGATTTCCCACCTCAAGGACAAGATGGTCGAACTGATCAAGATCACCGAGGGCTTCTATGCCTGCGGGGTGGCGGCTTCCACCTTTGGCGAAGAGGACGAGGCGGGCAATTTCCGCCCGGAGCAGATTTACTCCAATATCGGCAAGCTGCTGCTGGCCAACCAGATCTATGACATGCATCGCATCGCGCACGAGGTTTCGGGCGGGTTGATCGTAGGCCTGCCCAGCCCCGAGGAAGACCACAACCCCGCCACCGCCCCGATGATCGAGGCACTGCTGCGCGGGCGGCCCGATGTGCCTTATGCCCACCGCGCCAATGTCGCGCGGTTCATCGAGGACCTCACCGCTTCGGAAACTGGCGGCTGGTATTCGGTGATCAGCCTGCACGGCGGTGGCTCGCCCGAGGCGATGAAGATGGAAATCCTGCGCAACTATCCGGTGCAGGACCGCAAGGATCTGGTGCAGGCGCTGCTTGATCGCGGCGCGCTCGATCTGGGCAAAGGCCCCGCGCGCGACAAGCAGCCGGGCCGGTGCTGCGCGAAAGGCTGTGCGGAATAGAGGAATGGCTTGCCCTGTTTCAGCCTAGCTGAAACAGGAGCGGCAGCGGCCCGCTCCCCCGCGTGAGCGGAACAAACTCTAACGCGGGCGCTCTACCGCCATCGGCATATTGGAAACCCGCGCCATTTCGCCGCTTGCAAACAGGGCGGGATCGGCCAGATAAGCACGCGCCATCGGCATGGCATCGAGGCCCCAGAACAGCTCTTCGCCGATGGCCAGCGTGGGCACGCCATAGACGCCTGCCGCCACCGCCGCTTCGGTGTTGGCGCGCAGCCGGTCTTTCACCGCCGGATCGCTGCCTGCATCCACCGGCACGCCCAGCGCATCGGCCAGCGCCGCAGCCGTTTCCGGGCTTTGCGGATCGCGCCCCTCGCCCCACACCAGCCGGAAGGCGGCTGCCGCATCGGCAACGCTGAGGTTGCACACGCACAGCAGCCGCAGCAGCGCCAGCGGATTGAACGGGTGCGCAGGCGGCGCGCGAAACGGAATGCCGCGCTCGTCCGCAATCCACTGCACGATGCGATAGGTCTGCTTGCGCTTGGCGGGGATTTCCGCCGGACCGAGGTGGCCGAACGCCTTGAGCAAACCGGCAAACAGCACCGGGCGGAACTTCACTTCGCGCTCTGCGCACAGCGCTTCCATGTCCGGAATGGCCAGCGCCGCAAACGGCGAGATCACATCGAAATACCAGACCAGAGGCGGCATGGGCGGCGGCACTGATGAGCTCATCAGAACGGAATCGCGCGGTCTGGCTGGGGCAGGATCGTGGTGCGCAGCATCAGGCGTTCGTGCTCCCCGTCAAAGTCATCGCGCCGGTGCATGGTGCAGGCGTTATCCCACAACACCGCATCGCTCACGCGCCAATCGTGGCGATAGATGAATTCCTCGCGCGCGGTCCAAGCAAACAGTTCGTCCAGCACCGCGCGGCTTTCATCATCGGGCAGGCCGTTGATGCGGATCGTCATGCCGGGGCAGACATAAAGCGCGCGCCGCCCGCTATAGGGATGGGTGCGCACCAGCGGATGCGCGATATCGGGCGTGAGGTTCTTCTGCTTCGCGTTCGTATCGGTTGAATACATCTGGTTGAACGCGACATAGGACTGCACCGCAGTGCGCCCATCGACCACGTCCTTAAGATGACGCGGCAGCCGCGCATAGGCGGCGGTCATATCGGCAAAGTGCGTGCCGCCGCCCGCCGGCGGGATCTTCACAGAAAACAGCAGCGAGGCAATCGCGGGCTTGGGCAGATAGATCTGGTCAAAATGCCAGCCCACTTCGCCATCAGCCAGCGCGCCGGTCGGCTTGCCGTCTTCGCGGATATTGGTGATCTGCAGCAGCTCGGGATGAGTCTTGCTCAGCCATTCCTCGCGCAAATGGATTTCCAGCGGGCCGATCCGGCCGCTGAAACCGATCAGGTCTTCCTTTTCGACTTGCTGATCTCGAAACAGCAGCACTTCATAGCGCAGCCAGAGCGCCTTGATCTCGTTGAAGGTATCCGCGTCCATATCGCGCGAGAGCTGCACGCCGACCACTTCGGCGCCGAAGGTTTCCGCCAGCGGCCTGACTTCGAGTGACTTTGCTACCATGTCCTGCCCCTTACGCCCGCTTATGCGGCGGTCTGTTCGATTTCTGCAATGATCTCGCCTGTGGTGGCCACCCGGCCCCACAGGCGGCGGAACGTGTTTTCATAGGCATCCTGCATCAAATCGCTGCATGTGCCCGATGCATCGGATGCCAGCACCACGCCAAAGCCCCGGTCGGCGGCTTCCTGCCCGGTCATGCCCACGCAGTTGTTGGTGGAAACCCCGGTCACGATGATCTCGCGGATGCCCTGAGACGTGAGGTGCGCGCCGATCCCGGTGGAGGCGAACGCGCCCATCGTCACCTTGTTGAACACCGGTTCGCCCGGCAGCGGCTTCAGCGCATCGACGATCTCGTGCTCGCGCGTGCCGGCGTGGTTGTTGGTGCCCTCGAAAAACGGGCGCATGTGGCGCGGCGCATCGCTGAAGTCTGCCCGTTCGCTGCCCACCGTCACGTGCACGATATGCGTGCCGTTGGCGCGGAACGCGGCCAGCATCCGGCCGATATTGGGGATGAGCAGCGCATTGATCCGATCGAAGCGGTAGGCGGCGCTATCCAGCGTGCCCTGGCGGGCCAGCAGCGCGCCGAGCCCGTGTTCGCGGCTGCCGCTGGCATATTGCATGTCCACCACCACCAGCGCGGTGGTGCGCGCGCTCATAATGACAGGGGCAGTGAAGCCTTCAACATAGCTCGACATCGCGCAGAGGCTCCTTCGATTGGTCCGGACCTTTCCCTAACACCGCCTTGACAAGGCGCGCAATAGGCAGAACCATGTGGCGAAAGGAATTTGGCCATGAAGCTTTTCTATTCCCCCTTCCATACCTTCGTTCACAAGGTGCTGGTGACCGCGCATGAATGCGGACACTGGGACAAGCTGGAGCGCATCGCGACATTCCCGTTCAAGAACAACGCGGGAGAGGATTGCGGCGACAGCTACGACATCAGCCCGCTCAATCCGCTGGACAAGGTGCCCACGCTCGTCACCGACGATGGCCAGGTAATCTTTGCCAGCCAGGCGATCTGCGAATACCTCGACAGCACGGCGACTGCGCGCAAGATGTATCCCGCGCCGGGGCCAAAGCGCTGGGACGCGCTGCGCCGCCTCTCGCTTTCGGACACGATCTTCG